>JAYEOF010000206.1:0-19409 GCA_034722695.1 Campylobacterota bacterium | reverse complement strand
CATTACCACCAGCAAAATAGTTCCCATCAAAACTAACCAATGAATACTTTCTATCATTGCCAAGAGACTCTTCAAGTCCTTCAATAGAGAGGAAACCAAGGGAGTCTGCTCCCATATTTTTTGCGATCTCTTCAGGCGTATATTTAGTAGAGATAAGTTCTTCTTTAGTTGGTGTATCTATACCGTAACGACAAGGGTATTTGATCTCAGGTGCTGCGATACGCATATGTACCTCTTTAGCACCTGCTTCTTTAAGCATACGTACAATCTGCTTAGAAGTTGTACCACGTACAAGTGAATCATCAATGATGGCTACTCTTTTACCTGCTATAAGATGTTTCACCGGTGAGAGTTTGAGTTTCACTTTAAGGTCACGTATCTCTTGGGTTGGCTCAATAAATGTACGTCCCACATAGTGATTACGTACGATCCCCATTTCAAATGGTACACCAAGTCCATCTGCGTATCCTTTGGCTGCTGCAACACCAGAATCTGGTACAGGTAATACCAAATCTATCTCTACTGGAGTCTCTTTTGCCAGTCTTTTTCCCATTTCTAAACGCATCTCATAGACATTTTTACCATCAATGATAGAGTCTGGTCTTGCAAAATAGATATACTCAAAAGCACACGGATGGTAATCAGCTTCAAATATTTGCTCACTAACAGGTTCTTTACCCTCTTCAAACGTAAGCATTTCGCCCGGTTCTACATCACGTACAAATTCAGCACCTACTAGATCAAAAGCACAAGTTTCCGATGCAACGATATACCCACCATCTTTGAGTTTCCCAAGACTAAGCGGACGGATACCAAAACGGTCACGCATGACAAACATTTTAGAACGACTTTGAATCGCCAGACAATATGCACCTTCTATCTTAGTCAGCATATCTTTAATACGATCAACCAAAGAAGCCTTTTGAGACTTTGCTATAAGATGTATGATATTCTCTGTATCCATATCAGTTTGAAAAATAGCACCTTTATCTATAAGCTCATTTCTTACTTCATGTTTATTAATAAGATTACCGTTATGAACTACTGATATTTCACCCAATTTATATTTTGCAAATACAGGTTGTGAATCACTGACAGATTCAGACCCTGCTGTTGAGTAACGGTTATGACCTACGGCACAACACCCCTCCATCCTGTCCAGTGTCTCTTGTGAAAAAACATCTGCAACCATTCCACGCTTTTTATAGATAGAAATATGCTCACCATTTGCTATAGAGATACCCGTAGCTTCTTGTCCTCGGTGTTGCATGGAAAAGAGAGAATAATACGCTACTGTAGAAGCTTTTTTTGCACCGAATACACCTACGATTGCACACATGGTTTTTCTCCTTGAGAAAAGAGTGAAGAGTGAAGAGTGAAGAGTGAAGAGTGAAGGTTCATATCACTTCTTAGTGTCTCTTTATCATAAAA
Organism: Campylobacterota bacterium; assembly: GCA_034722695.1. Lineage (GTDB taxonomy): Bacteria > Campylobacterota > Campylobacteria > Campylobacterales > Sulfurovaceae > Sulfurovum. Next base: position 17,978 of record JAYEOF010000206.1, on the reverse strand, counting down.
AGCAATGCTATTGCATTGCATACTAACATTCTTAATTCTTAATTCTTCATTCTTCATTCTTTATATTCCTAAACAATCATTGATAGAGTAAAGACCACTCTCTTGATCTACAAGCCATGCTGCTGCACGAATGGCACCTTTTGAGAATGTCTCTCTACTCGTAGCTGTATGGTTCAGTTCTAAGAATTCACCATCATTATAGAAACCAACTGTATGACGACCTACGATATCACCACCACGAAGCGCCATGACAGCTATCTCATCTTTGGTTCTTGCACCTATCTGACCGTCTCTTCCAGATACACGTACCGCATCCAAGTCCAAACCACGACCCTTAGCTGCAAATTCACCTAAAGTAAGTGCTGTCCCGGATGGCGCATCCACTTTATGCTTGTGGTGTTGTTCTACGATCTCAATATCAAAGTCTTCCAGAGTTGCTGCAACTTTTTCAACCAACTGCTTCAAAAGTGCAATACCTGCTGACATGTTTGAAGAGTAAAGTACCGGCATCTCTTTAGAAGCTTCCGTTAAGAGGTTTTGCTGATGCGCAGTAAATCCGGTTGTTGCAATGACAAGGGCTGTAGGATTTTTCAACGCCTCTTCACAAAGTTCCTGAGTTGCTACAGGTGCAGAAAAATCTATGACGACATCACATACTTCAAGTACTGCCTTCATACTGTTTGTGACCAACACATCATCCGGTACAGTTACTTTCAGCTCATCAAATACATGCAGTGCACTAAGCGTTAAAGCTTCATTTTCCAATACATTCTTAATAAGGTGTTCACCCATTCTACCCGTACTGCCTACGATACCAACTTTTGCCATTATAATCACCGTTCCTTTATTGCTGTTCTTGAATATATGAGATTACCTGAAGTGCTGCTATGGAACCGTCACCTGCTGCTGATACAACCTGCTTAGGTGCTTCTATACGCATATCTCCTGCTGCAAAAAGTCCAGGTACTGATGTTTTCATACTAAGATTAACTATTACCTGACCCCAGTCATTTACATCACAGATAAACGCATCATTTTCATCTTTAAGTACATCGTTTCTTACATCATGTCCCACAAAAACAAAAAGCCCTGTGTTGTCCATATGTGTAATAGTACCATCATTATTTTTGATATCCACACCTGTTAAGCCCATAGCATCACCTACTGCTTCTTCTATCACAGAATTGGTAACAAGGTGTATGTTCTCTTTTCTCATAACTCTATCTAGTGTTGGTGGTGCTGCTCTAAACTCATCACGTCTATGTACAACATACACATCTGAACAAATATTTGAAAGATAAAATGCTTCTTCCAGGGCTGTGTCTCCACCACCCAGAACAGTAACAGGTTTGTCTTTATAAAAGAAACCATCACAAGTAGCACATGTACTCACACCTTTACCAAAATATTCATCTTCGCCTTTGAAGCCAGCTCTTTTAGGTACAGAACCTGTACAAACGATAACTGTCATAGCTTCAACACTCTCACCACCTTCAAGTGTAACAGTAAAGTGTTTACCAGTTTTGGCTATACCTTCTACTTTTTTCATCTCATGTTTGAGTCCAAAATGAAAACACTGTTTTTGCCAGGTATCCATAAAATCCATACCTGTTTTATCATGTTCAAAAAATCCCGGATAATTCTCTATCTCAGAACTTCCAGTGATCTGCCCACCAGGCATACCCATTTCAAACATTGTAACATTCTTAAGTCCACCACGTGTAGTATAAAGTCCTGCAGTAAGCCCTGCTGGTCCTCCACCGATAATTGCACAATCTAGCATTTATAATTCCTTTAAAAAGTTAAAAATGATTAAACAAATTATACTATTGTAAAGCTTGATTAATAATTTTTGAAAAGGGGAATTGTTTTTAGATTGTGTAGGGTGGGAGTATCCCACCAATGGTGGATTACATCCACCCTACAGGTTTGTTTGTTCTTATGCTAGTTGTGCGTTGATTTTATCTGCAAATGCATCTTTAGAAGCTGCACCTACCATTTGGTCTACCACTTCACCATCTTTAAAGAAAAGAATCGCTGGGATTGATCTGATACCATACTTAACAGCTAAGTCTTGTTGCTCATCTGTATTTACTTTAGCGATAGTCGCTTTTCCATCAAAATCTTCAGCCAATTCTTCAACTACCGGAGCGATCATTCTACAAGGTCCACACCATGGAGCCCAAAAGTCTACCATTGTTACACCTTCACCTACTGTTGCTTCAAAGTTGTCGTTTGTTAATTCTACATATTTTGCCATGTTTATTCCTTTAAAAGTTTTATTTAAAAATTATACAATAATTTCGTTAATGCAACATTGTTATAACTTATATTTTTTATTTTGTCAACAATAATGGGTTAAATAGGAGTAAAAAACTCCTATTTAACCCATAAAAACCTACAATTTACCCAATTTAATCTCAGGATACTCTGCAGAACGTGTTCCCTCTATTACTTTAGTGGATGCACCTTTCACTGTATAGACAAATGATATTTTAGGTTTATCCGTATCATTTTTATTTGCCCTATGCAGTAAAAGAGAGTGAAAAAGTACCACATCACCTTTTTCCAACGCAGTTGATACCTTTTTTTCTATAATAGGAATGTTTTTATCAAGATCTTCCCTAAAATACTCTTTTTCATCAAACTGATCAGCCTCAAATTTCATGCGATGACTACCTGGTATAAACTCTAACACACCATTTTTACTATTTTCATCATCCAAAGCTAGCCAAATACTGACAAGATTATCATTTGAATAACGCCAATATCGTCTATCTTGATGCCATCTGGTTTCTGTACTTTGATGAGGCATTTTTGTCATGATCGAGTTATGGTGTGCAGTGGTTATAACTACCTGATCATTTAAGATCTGCTGTAAAATAGGACGTGTCTTCACCTCTTCCATCCACTCTTTAAAAAGAATATCTCGACTATATACCTGTCGCAAACGCCTAACAGTTGTACCTGCTTCTTCACTGCTATAGTCGGCCACATCCGTACGATACTCTTTGGATTTCCCACCATACCCTATTTCAGTCTCAATAGGTTCTATCTTATGTTTCAAGTGTACTTTTGCCACATCCAAAATAGCTTCACATTTTTCTTTATCAGCAAAGTCTCTTAATATAATAAAACCATCTTGATTGAATTGGTGGAGTTGTGCATCGGTAAGTGTCATAAATCTACCTTTAAAAGAGTATTATTGATGATTATAGCGTAACATTCTCTATAAACTCTACCTCATCATGACGGATGATAAGTGCATCGATACTAAATGCCATATCGAGTTTTTTACTCTTCATATAGTAGTGTGCTGAGTTGATGACTTTTCGAAGTTTTACCGGAGTGACATTATAGATAGGATCAAAGTCAGCTTTACCACTTTTGACTTCTATAAAATGGAGTTCATCATCTCTCTTTGCAATAATATCTATCTCGCCTAATTTTCTGGCAAAATAGTTACGCTCAAGGATAATAAAACTCTCTTGTTCTAAAAAAGCTGTTGCCAGATCTTCACTTTGGTCACCATACTTTTTGGGAAGTTCTCTCATTATTTTATGTACCCCATTACTTTTTCATCTGTCTTTTTAGTATCATTCACCAGGGTATCCAAAATAGTAAATACCTCTTTGAACTTTTTATCATTTTTACGTTCAAGCTCTAAGAACTGCTTACCTAAAGCATTATAGTGCAAAGTAAATTCCCTAAGTTTTGTAAAGGTACGCATGATCTCTATGCTTACTTCTATAGCCGTAGAACTTTTAAGTACAGCAGATAACATATAAACACCGTTTTCTGTGAATACATAAGGTAGTTTTCTCCTACCACCATGTTGCTCCAAACTTGAAGTCACAAATTGTGACTTCAAGTTTTTAAATTCATCTTCACTAAGTTGGAACATAAAATCTTTAGGGAATCTCTCAATATTTCTTTTAACAGCTTGATTCAAAACTTTTGTTTCAACACAATAAAGATCTGCTAAGTCACTATCAATCATAACTTGTTTACCACGTAAAGTATAAATTTTATGATGTATTGGAATTATTTCATTCATATCTACTCCTCTTATATTAGAAGTATAATTTAAAAAAGAGGAAGAGAATAAAAATATGTCAAATTGTCATATTTTTGTTTAATATCTCTAAGGTCACAAATTGCGACCTTAGAGATTCATACTTTCATTATTAACCGCAGGCGATCTCTGAACCTACAGGGATAACCTCTACTTTGACAGATTTAAATCGTGCTGTGAGTATAAGCTCATCACTCTCATCTCCAAAGATCGCATTGATACGACTCTTTGCATGATGGAAAGTACAAAAGAGTGTCTTTGATTTGACTTTAGCGGTATATCTTACACTTAGTGCTTCTGTCTCACCATACTCACTTTTGAGTATGACTTTGTCTCCAAATTTACCTTCATCTTCAAGAGAAGCTAAGAGTACATCTTCACTATGTTTAGTGTAAAGTGTCTCGGTACGTTTTGTCTGTGCCGCATTATTATAGTGAGGGAGTGCACGTCCAGTGGTCAGGTAAAAACCTTCTAAAGAATCATCATAAAATTTATTATCAAGTATCTCTTGTATTTGTCCTCTAAGTTCATACTGCTTATAGACAAACCGACCTAAGCCATCATCTGTACGGAAATCAAGCAAGTGAAGTATAGGTGTATCTTCATGATAGATAGGCCATTGCATCCCACGCTTTCTATGACGCTCCAGTCGGTAATATTCCGCACCGGAGAAACGTCTAGGTGCTACGACACGTACTTCATTCCATACATCTTCAGATGTTTTAAAATCAAAGTTTTTATCATCACCAAGTTTTTGTGCCATTTGTGTGAGTACTTCCCAGTCATCCGGCAAGTCAGACTTAACAAGTGGCTGAGAAAGGTGCAGTCTTCTCATCGCATTGACATATACGCCTGTCTTCTCATACGCAGATTTCACCCCTATGATAATGTCGGCTTTTTTAGTAACATCTGTCATAAACAGCTCTTGCACCATACAAAACTCTAGGTTATCCATAGCCTTATCTATTTTCTCTATGTTTGGGTGTATATGCGTGATATCTTCACCCATATTTAGTAGCGCTTTGATACGCCCTTCATTCATAGCATCCATCAACTGTGGAGTCATGAGACCAACTGTTGGTGCATCTTGATAGTCAGGAAGGTAATAAGGCAAACAACCCATATCACAGGCACCTTGAACATTATTCTGTCCACGCAGAGGCATAAGACCAGCACCCGTTTTACCCACATTTCCAGTCATCAATGCCAAGTTTGTAAGTGCCATTACTGCGTACGAACCATCTAAATGTTCAGTAATCCCTAAGCCCCAAAATAGCATCGATTTTTTCACCGCATATTCCCTTGCAATATTAGGGATCATCTTTGCTAAATTTTCATACCCTTCTATATTCTTTAAAAATGCAGGATTGGCATAAGGATCATTTAGTATGTTTTCTTTATATTCTTCAAACTCTTTGGTACGATTATTAATAAAGCTTTCATCATAAAGCTCTTCATCCATAATCACATATGCCATCATATTAAGTATGAGTAAGTTTGCCTCAAAAGGGATGATACAATTATACTTAGCAAGTTTTGCCATCTTTGTCTCACGTACATCAATCACAGCCAAATTGTTGTGTTGTCTCGCCATGTCTACCATACGGTTAGAAATGATCGGGTGTGCTTCCATAGTGTTGGAGCCAATGACTACCATAAATTCTGTCTCATAGATATCATTATAAGGGTTTGTAGCCGCACCCTCGCCTATGGTAGTCTTCATACCTTTAAGGCTTGGAGAGTGACATACCCTTGCACAGTTATCTACATGAGGAGACTCCATCGTCTCACGACAAAACTTCTGGAAAGCATAAGCCGATTCACACGATGTTCTCGCTCCTCCTATGGCACAAAAGCTATCTCCACCATACTGCTTTTTTATCTCACTTAGTTTCATACTTGCTATAGAAGTAGCCACATCGAGTTTACAAGTCATAAACTCACTATCAAACTCTGACAGTTTAGCTCCAAAAGCATCTTGAATATGTGGATTTTTTTCTAAAAAAGACTTGCGTATACGAGGTTCACGTATACGGTCTTTTGCATCCACAAAATCATACCCATACTTCCCCTTGATACAAAGCTTCCCTTCAGAAACCACACCATCTTTCTGAGCAAATATTTTTACGATCTTGTTGTTTTCCACTACAGCGGTAATATCACAACCTACACCACAGTAGGTACATACACTTTCTATCTCTTTACGCTCTGCATCCATTTTTTTTGTCATATTGTACCTTTTTCACTAAATAGGAGTAAATTTATCCTATTTAGGCTTAAAATCAAGATTTATTTAAGTAACTCTTGTTAATATCCAGTAAATTATACCTAAAGGATTTAGAATGTTTACAATAAATATAGATAAAGAATGCGGATGTTTCAAAAGAAGTATGTATGAGAACAATCAAGGTTTTCACTCAAAAGACAGTGCATTGATAGAAGCGCAGAGTATGGTACAAACCATGAATGAAGATTTTTGTCAAAAACATGAATTTACACTTAGTGAAAATGGAGACAATTTTCAAATTGCAATGAATCCAAGACCACAAGACGATACAGAAAGTTCAGGCGGATGCTGTGGTGGTGGGCACTGTAGTTAATTAGCTTGCTAATTTCCCCCTATTAATCACGCAAAGCGTGCTCTGTCACTGCGAACACCCTTGAAAGCAAAGCGATTTGAGAGCAGTGACGACTTTTGTTTTACTTTTCTAGAAAAGTAAAGGGAAAAACAACACCACGATTAAAATAATAGGAAATTTGAAAAACATATTGAAGTATGTATTCCCATCGAGACGATGGGAACAAGTAAAGTTATTTGAAGTTTCCAAATACAAGCGGTGCTTTAAGATCCAAAGTCTTCACTTCAGCCATCACAGCCTGAAGATCATCAATCTTCTTCCCGGATACACGTACTTCATCCCCCTGTATAGAAGGAGTCACCTTAATTTTCATAGCCTTGATCGCTTTAACGATCTCCTTGGCTTCATCTTTATCGATAGTATCAACAATACGATAGATCACTTTTGTATTACCACCAGAGATACCTTCAGTCTTCACCTCTTCAAGTGCCTTACCCGCAATACCTCTTTTAATAAGCTTAGAGATAAGTATATCTTTCAATGCATCGATCTTACTATCTGTTGAAGAACTAAGACTCAAAGTCTTAGCTGCTTCATTCAAATTAAATTCAGCCACCAACCCCTTAAAATCAAAACGTGTAGCTACTTCTTTCTCTGCCATAACGAGCGCATTCTTCAGCTCCATCATATCCAGCTTTGCTGTGATATCAAAATAGTGATCTTTTGCCATATGTTTCTCCTCTTACTTCTCTATCCTCATCATAGCGATCTCGCCATGAACCACATCAAGTTTAGCTAATACTTTTAAAGCATCCTGCATCTTACTCTCTTTACAACTGTGCGTTGTAAAGAGAAGTTTAGCTATCTCATCATTTTTAGTTGGCTTTTGAAGCATCGCTTCTATAGAGATACCAAACTCTCCGAGTGTAGATGTAATAGCTGCCAATACACCACTTTGATCATCTACCTCAAGTCTTAGGTAGTATTGGGTTACTATCTCATTTGGGCTTAGTAATTTTAAACCACTCTCTAAACCTTTTTTATATCCAAGCATAGGTCCCTGATTTCCACGTACGATATCTACAATGTCTGCGATAACTGCTGAAGCAGTAGCGTCACCCCCTGCACCAGGGCCATAATACATGGTTTCACCTACACGGTCACCTACGACAGTTACCGCATTCATCACACCGTCCACTTTAGCTATCATACTCTCCTGAGGTATCATCGTTGCATGTACTCTTAATTCCACACCTTCACCTACTTTTTTGGCAATCCCAAGAAGCTTGATCTCGTAACCAAACTCTTTTGCAAAAGCTACGTCTGTTTGGGTAATATTTTCTATACCCTCAATGAGAATATCTTCAGGTTTTGCATCCAATCCATACGCGATAGAAGCCAAGATAAGTAGTTTATGAGAAGCATCAAAGCCACCTACATCAAAAGTAGGATCAGCTTCTGCATACCCTAGCTCTTGAGACTCTTTGAGTATGTCATCATATTGCGCACCTTCATTGATCATTTTGGTAAGCATATAGTTACATGTACCGTTCATGATCCCCTGGATAGAGTCTATATGGTTGGCAGAGAGTCCATTACGCAAGGCACCAATAATCGGTATACCCCCAGCTGTACTTGCTTCGTACATCAATGGGATATCCCCTGCTATCTCTTGGAGTTCATAGCGATGGTAGGCAAGTAATGCCTTGTTTGCAGTAACAACAGCTTTACCATTTTCAAGTGCTTTTTTAACTAATGCATAAGGTTCTTCTACTCCACCCATCAACTCCACAACGATCTCTATCTCAGGATCATCAACAACATCAAGAGGGTTATCGCTCAATACAATAGAAACACCACGATCCTTAGAAAGGTTTTTAACCACACCGGATTTTACAACGATCTTTTTACCGGCTCTCGCTTCGATAATATCACCATTCTCTTCAAGGATCTTCGCTACACTTGCTCCAACTGTTCCTACGCCCAATATACCTATTTTGACCATACTATTTTTTCTCTGCTTCCAGCTCTTTTAAAAACTTTTTAATATTCTTCGCTGCCTGACGGATACGCTTTTCATTTTCTATGAGTGCAATACGTACATACTCATCACCATATTTTCCAAATCCTATACCGGGACTTACGGCTACACCTGCATGAAGAAGAAGCTGTTTTGAGAACTCTAAAGAACCCATATCTCTTGCAATTTCAGGGATCTTTCCCCAAATAAACATAGAGGCATTTGGTTTTGCCAAAGGCCACCCTGCATTGCCAAACGCTTCTATCATCACATCACGTCTTTTCTGATAACGAGGAATGATCTGCTCATCAGGTATATAACCATGTTCATCCAATGCCACAGTAGCAGCCACTTGAATAGGCGTAAACATACCATAATCCAACCATGATTTAATGCTTTGCAGTGCTCCAATGAGCTTTTTATTTCCTACGATGAAACCCACTCTCCAACCAGCCATATTGTAACTTTTAGAGAGTGTATATGACTCAACTGCTACCTCTTTTGCACCCTCTACAGACATAATAGAAGGTGTTTTATATCCATCAAAGGTTATATCCGCATAAGCAATATCTGAAATGATATAAAAACGTTTCTCTTTTGCAAGTGCTACCAGTCTTTCATAGAATTGAGGTGTGACTGTCGCCGTACTTGGATTATGTGGGAAGTTCACTACCAAAAACTTTGCCTTTGGGATGGAATTGTCCAAATGTTCTTCAACATCTGCTAAGAACCTGTCTTCATCCACTTCAAAAGTATCTTCATTAAAAACAAGTTGCATTTTTTCAACATTTGCACCTGCCAAAATAAATGCTTGTGAGTGGATAGGATACGTAGGATCCGGAACGATAGCTACATCTCCAGGGTTCGAAATGGCTTGCACCAGGTGCACATATCCCTCTTTACTTCCCATTGTAGCAACGATCTCAGTATCTGGATCCAAGTCAGCATTATACTTACGCTTATACCATTTGCTCATTGCCAAACGAAGTTTATATATCCCTTTACTCGCGCTATAGCCATGTGTTTTTGGTTTCAGTGCTGTTTCACATAACTTATCAATGATCGGCTGTGGAGTAGCAGCATCAGGGTTTCCCATAGAGAAATCTATGATATCTTCCCCTTTTCTCCTTAAGTCCATTTTTAGATCATTGATCTCTGCAAAAAGATATTTTGGTAATCTATTTATCTTTTCAAACTGTATTTCATCAAACATTTTTTCTCTCTTTTTCGCTTATTATGATCTATTTCCATCTTCATTGACACTATTCTCTTGCACTTGGATTCCACTATCTGTTGAAGGAGTGGCATCTGTCTGAGCAGGTGCTATCACATTTTCTATACTCAATTCTGCATTATCACTTGCTTCTGTAGGCATGATAATCTGGCTTGTTTTTTCTTCTCCAAATGGAAGCAGGTCACTTAACTGTTTTTTATCAAATTGTGTAAAAAAATACCAAGAGGCATATCCTAAAAGGAGTAAAATAAAGAGCATAAACATTTTAGATGTACCCTTTTTTTCTTCCATGACAGGAGCACCAAGTGTAATTCTCTGCGTATCATTATATTGTGCATAATGAGAAAGAGCCTGCTCTTTTAAAGGACCTAGATCTGCTTTATACTCACGTTCTATGATAGAGATAAACCCTAGTGTTTTCACTTTTTTTAATTTATCAAAATCACCTGCTAACAATAACTCAATATTATCTTCAGCAATATTGGTTCTTTTACTTATTGCTCTTACACTGTTTTCTTCAAGTATCTCATTTAACTGCATAACCCATCCTATGTATTAAAATTGCTGCTGCTGCACTAACGTTCAAAGAGTCAAATGCATGCTTCATCTCTATGGAAACCATATGATCGACCTTTCCTGTTACTTTTTTAGAAAGTCCTTTGCCTTCACTCCCCAATACTAAGACACGTTTAGTATTGAAGGACACAGACTGCACATTTTCACCATCCATAGATGCACCATACACAGAAAAACCAAGTTGTCCCAGTTCATTAAATGTATCTAAAATATTTGGTGCTATCATAAAAGGCATATCAAGTAAAGCACCCGAACTTGTACGGGCTATGGCTGCGAGGTTAAGCTGCTTGACACCTGCAGCGATAATGGCATCTGCACCCAACGCATAGGCAGAACGGACAATGGCTCCAATATTCCCCACATCGGTTAAACCATCAAGCACCACAATGAAATCATTTTTCTTTATCTGTGAAAATGAAGCTTCTTCAAACTCAGTCATTTCAACAAGTAAACCTTGGTGGTTACCGCCTTTACTCATAGACTGTGCCCACTTCTCTTCCAGAAACTTAATATTATCGTGGTATTTATGAAAGAGTGCTTTAGGGAGTGCCCCTTTACTGGTAGCGCCTTTTTGCGCAACATATACTGTTTTTATCTTCTCTGAATGGTGCTCTAATGCATGCAAACAGACTTGTTTTCCATATATAATCATAAGATAGATTTTATCTAATTTTTACTTTTAAGGGGTTGTAACTATTTAATGAGTTCGTTATACCACTCTTTAACACTCTTATCACTAAGCTGTGCCAAGAGTTTTGCTTTGGGTTTAGGCGGTAGATCCAAGGTTAAAACTTCAGTAAAACTAAGGCTTTTTTCTGTCATTTCTTTAGCTCGTATGACAACAACCCACTCTCCACGGATCGTCAATTCTTTAAACTGTTCATTAAGTGATCTTGCAGTCCCTCTGTAATATCTCTGATACTTCTTAGAGATCTCTTTGGCTAAAAAAAGCTCTCTGTTCTCATCAACTGCAAGTATCTCACTTAAAAGCTTTTCTAAACGATGCGGCGCCTCATAAAGCACTGTATTGTATCCGTTACCCATCGCTTCTGCAAGTGCGGAACTTCTCTCTTTTCCTTTATGCGGTAAAAAAGCATAAAAAAGAAATTTTCCATCCTCAAAACCACTTGCTGCATACGCTGTTGTAACGGCACTGGCTCCGGGAAGTACATCATAAATGATATCATGCTCTTGACAATATGCTACAAGTATCTGCCCGGGATCAGAGATAACAGGCATGCCTGCATCACTGACATAGACTACTTCCTTTGAGTCTAACACTGTACCAAATTGCTCTAGACGTTCTTCTCCATTATGTTCATTAAAGGAGTAAAACTCTGCATCAGGATACGTCATATCAAACCGCTCTTCGAGAAGTCGTAAAAGCCGTTTGGTCTGACGTGTATCTTCACATAAAAATAGCTCTGCTTTTTCAAAAAGCTTCATAGCTCTAACAGTAATGTCTTGGGGGTTTCCAATGGGAGTAGGGATAAATGTAATCATAAATTATGATGTAGGGGCAGACCTATGTGTCTGCCCAAAAATAGAAATCGTCTTACGACAATTTATATTTGCTTTTAAACTTCTCAACTCTACCGGCAGCATCAAGAATTTTCTCAGAACCTGTAAAGAACGGGTGACATTCATTACAGATATCAATACTCATCTCTGGCTTATTTGTTCTAATTTCAAACTCGTTTCCACAAGCACATTTAACTTTACACTCAACGTAATCTGGGTGAATTTCTTTTCTCATTTTCTAACCTTTTAGTTTATTTTGTTGACAGGTAACTAGCCTGTTCTAGTCGATGACTCTTCCTTTTTCAATAAAAAAGGGTCATTGCAACGCTCTTTGGCGAGACAATTAAGAACGATATTTTATCGAAATAAATTTAAAATACTATAAAAGCACTTTAGAAGTCACAGCACATACAGCACTTTCACTCTTTAAAACCAAAGGTGTATCAAGGCCTATGATCCTGTCTGCTTCAAAAAGTGTGAGTTCATCTTCATGAAAACCACCTTCGCATCCTATAACGATCGTACCTATATTACTTTGTGATCCTATCTTATTTTGCGAGAAGTTCAGCATCATACTTTGTGGATTTTTTGCTAAAAAACTTTCCATATCTTCAGCCATTTCCAGTTTCATCATCTTAGATCTTCCAGATTGCTGGGAGGAATTAAGAAGTATTTTTTCTAAACGTTTAAAATCTATTTTAAAACTTTTTTGTGAACGTTTACAGTAGATGAAAGTAATCTTTTCCACGCCCATTTCATTGAGAGAAGTGATCACTTTTTCTATACTTTTAGGGTCTATAACACACCAGCCTATATGTAAAGGTTGTTTTGCTTTCACCTCTAACACTTGACTCTCTTGAAGTTCAAGTACAACGCTGCGTTTATCTATATCACTGATCATATAACGATGAAGTAACCCATCTTCTAAATTACGCAAGCAGAGAGTATCACCTACCTTGTGCCTGCGTACTTTAAAGATGTAACGATGTTCATCTCCTGTAAGGGTGAGGTGAGGCTTTCCTGCCTCTTTATGATAAAGATATAGCACCTTTTGCTTCCATTACTTTAAGTACGACCATCACAGCTACAAGTAATATTTGCACTGCAGAGATCTTAATAAATGCTCCTTTAAGAAGCTTATGTGTTTCCGGATTTGCTATTTTAGCCACTTTGATCAATCTGTATTTTTTGATCTCTATATACATGAGTGCCACCCAGATAACGATCATGATAATAATACTGAGTGTAAATCCAACTTCACCCGTTACCATCGCGACAAGTCCGCTAAATGCTATCATCGTAGCAATCGCCTGAAAGATCATCGTATAGATAAAAGAGCTTTTTCTAAACCCCAATGGATTTTTTGCTGTCATCATGGGGATCAACATCCCTACCACTAAAAAACCTAAAAATACTTTCGTTAAAACACTATGGTAGAGTATCATCTCTTCAATCATATATTATTTCCTTATAAAAATATCTCGAATTATACTCTATTTTGTTATAATCCTTATAATTCAATAGACCTCTTGCATACTCCAAGAAAAGAAGTCTAATTATAAAGGCAAACTATGGCTGTTTCCATTACTGAAGCATTAGATATTATTTATAGCAATATAACTCCTCTTACAACAGAGATCATTCCTATAGAGATAGCAGTAGGTCGCATCATGGCTGAAAATTCTGTTGCCACATTTGACTTACCCAGATTTGACAACTCTGCTATGGATGGGTATGCTGTAAAGTGTGCAGATGCTGACAGCAGTGTCAACAGTAATGAAGTCATCTATGCCGGAGATGATCCCCAAATGACACTTGTACCCCGTAAAGCCATTAAAATCATGACCGGAGCTCCTATCCCTGAGGGGTGTGAGGCGATCATCCCTATAGAAAATGTCACTGTAGAAGGAGAGCAAGTCACACTTCCTTCTGACATAGAGAAGAATGCGCATATCAGACGTGCAGGAGAAGATGTAAAAAGTGGGACCGTCTATCTTCAAAAAGGTGAACCGGTCACAGCCTATAGCATCGCCCTGCTGGCCAGTCAAGGTGTAACGCATCTCACAGTATATCGCAAGATAAAAGTCGCTGTGTTTGGTACAGGCGATGAACTGCGACCACACTTTGAAAAGATAGGACCACATCAACTCTATAACTCTAACACACCTATGTTCCTTGCACGGGCTAAAGAACTTGGATGTGAAGTACGTTATGTTCCAAGCAGTGGTGATACGATGGAGTCTTTAGAAAGATCTATCCGATCAACACTGGATGCAGATATTATTATCACCTCTGGTGGCGTAAGTATGGGGGATAAAGATTTTACCAAAGAGGCTTTTGCCAACTTAGGGATGAAACTCTATTTCGATAAAGTAGATATCAAACCGGGCAAACCTACTGCTTTTGGGAAAATAGGGGCAACAGCCGTTATAAACCTGCCAGGTAACCCTTTAGCTTCTATGGTCAATTATGAGATCTTTATCCGTGCAGTCATTCATAAAATGTCTGGTGCAAATGCCTGTTTTCATGCTACGATAGAGACAGAGATAAGAGAAGACTTTAGCCTTAGAAAAGGTAAATATACAGTTCGTCTAGGAAGTTTTAACGGTAAATCATTCATGCCTCTAAAACAACAACTGCCGGGAATGGTCTCACCAATGCAAGAAGCAGATGGGATGATCATCACCACACCTGATGTAGGACTACTTAACAAAGGGATGAAAGTAAAAATGATTCCAATACTATGGAAGTTAAGTAGTTGTGAAAAAGAGGATTTCTTCACAAGCTAAATAAGATTAAACCTTTTTAGGGTTTTTCATTAACGTATGATTTAAAATCTTCTCCCAAAGTTGGGTATCACTCCATTCACTTTGCACTTGTTCTGAAAACAAAATATCTTCCAGTGCTATTTTCCCCATAAGCTCACTATGTGCATCTTCTTTAAAGCCTTGTGCATACCCTGTTTCAGTCTCATGCACAATAATACTATGAAGTTTCACTTCCCTTTCCCCATTGATCATATCTGTACATGCCAAAACACGCTCTACTATCAAGTATATCACACGAGAAAACTGTTCGGCAGAGGGAGAAACAGGAAGTTCTATCCATCTGTTGCTATGTGTTTTCATCGCTTCAAGATAGGCTTTGTCATCTTTACTCCAAAGTGTAATGCCATGGTCAAATGAATCTATCAATTCTTTAATGTAAAGTTTCGTCAAACCAAAATCATAGACCATTTGTCCATCATCAAGATAGTTTGATTCTAACAATACCTCTACCTTATAAGAGTGTCCATGAATATTCTCACTGCATCGTCTCGTAGAGCAATCACGAACGATATGTGCATTTTCAAATTTGAAGAGTTTTCGTATAAGCATATTATATACCTTTAATCAGAGTCTATTAGTCTGATTTTATCTAAGCTAGCTAAAGATAAGGTTATACGCCCTGTGTAGTGTCAAAAACACGTATATGTAGCCTATCACTGTATCTAAAATTGTGTTTCATGCAAAATTCAAATACCGCTCTGTCATTTTTCCAAATTGTATCTCTGCTTTCACCTACAGGCATACAGAACACTTCAAGTTTTGACAAGATATCTCTTATCTGATCTATCTCATCTATGGCTGTAGTTTCTACAAGCTCTTCATCTATAGTGAATTTTAAAAATGACTCTTTTGCATAGGTCTGAATATTTTTCAGTGCTTGAGGAATAATACGTTTTTGTACAGGTTCACCAGAGTTGGCTAATTTCAAAGAGAGTGCAAAGATGCAGGACTTGTAGGCAGGATAGGTTTCAAAGTCTATCTCAATGGTACCATTGGTCTCAAAGGTGATCTGCACACCCTCTTCTACCAACCATAAAACAACTGCATAAAATACCTTGTCACTATAATACATCAAAGGCTCACCGCCTGTGATCACCATATGCGGTTTATACCCTATCGTTCTGAATTCATCTTGCAGTGTATCAATAAGGGTTTGACTCTCATCTACTTTGATCCATGACTTAGCATAGGAACTGTCAACAGCAAAATAAGTGTCACAGCCATAACGTAACTCTCCATCTACTTCATAGGTGGCACCAAAACCAGGACATGAAAGGTTACAGCCACCTGTACGTAAAAAGTAAGAAGGTACACCTGCATACTTTCCTTCACCCTGGATGGAAAAAAACTGTTCAGTAAGATAAAACATCAGCCACCGGTCTCATAAAAAGCTCTCGTTGAAATATCTTCTTCATTGGGATTATCTTCACTCCAACGGTTCTCTTTAGGTTTATCTTTCAGTACTTGAGCCAAGACGTCTGCGGCACCTTGAATATCACCTTTTTTAACTGACTCTGCAATACTCATCGCTTCATCGAAGTAGAGACATGGGATAAGATTACCCTCTGCCGTAAGTCTTATACGGTTACAGTTTTCACAAAAGTCATGTTTATGCGGATCTATAAGTCCAAACTCGTAGCCATCATCTAAAATATAGTTAAACGACGGACTGGCACCCTCACGACCCAGCGCTTTTATAGTGTGTCGCTCTTTGACCTTTTCCAATATCTCTCTACCATGCATTCCTTCAATAGCTTTGCTTGCATGTGCATTTTCCATATATTCTATAAATCGAACTTTGATATTGCGCTCTTTACAATAGTCTATAATATCCAGGATCTCATCATCATTGATACCTTTAAGGGGTACCATATTGATTTTCACGCCTAAACCTACTTCAAGTGCTTTATCTATACCTTTAAGTACTTGGTCCAAGACATCTTTTTGTGCTATTTGATGTGCTACTTCAGGCTTGAGTGAATCCAAAGAGATGTTGAGTCTTTTAAGTCCTGCATCTTTGAGTTTTTGTGCTGTTTGAGGCAGAAGATAGGCATTGGTAGTGAGTGCCAGATCGATATCTGGTTTATAGTCATGGATCATTTTGATAAAAGTATCCAATCCTTCTCTGAGCAGCGGTTCACCACCCGTAATACGGATCTTGTTTACACCTTCATCTATGGCTACTTTCATAAATAAAAACAGCTCTTCAAAAGAGAGTAAATTCTCTTTAGGTACCCATGAAAAAGGCTTTTCAGGCATGCAGTATTGGCATCTGAAATTACAACGTTCTGTAACAGAAACCCTTAAGTAGTCGACTGTTCGACCATGTCCATCTATAAGCATAATAATCCATATAATAAATTTTTCTAAGAGTATCGAAATGTAGATAAAAAGGTGATGATGTGTATCAAGAATAGGTAGATAAAAAGTCTAATGCAGGAAATCTGCATTAGAAAAGCAGTGGGAAGTCCCACACTGCTTTATAAGTCAGCACTGATTAGTGGTGACCTTTCCACATAGCTTTTTTCCATAAGAACGCTAGGAATGTAAATACAAGGAAGAAAAGTAAAACTTTTGGTCCAAGTTCTTCTCTAGCCGGCTTAGAAGGATCACCTATCTCTGTCATGTATGCTTCAACTTTCTCATACCCTGCTTTTGATAGACCAACTCTAGGCATAGATGTACCTGCCATTTGTGATTGTGGATTTTCCACAAACGTTTCCATAAAGTGGTGGCTTCTTGCTCTAATGATCATAGAAAGATCTGGTGGCAATTTACCCATGTACTCTTTCACTTTATCTTGCTCTTCAATGATCTCTACTTTATGCTTTAAAGTATCTTTCTCATATTTGAACTTTGGAATATCACCAAGCTGTGAAGTTTTCGCATAACGCATCGCGTGACATCTACCACATGCTTCTGCAAATGCTTCTTTTGTCGTTACTTCACCTGCTTTTTTAGCCATCATATACGCAACTACATCTGCGATCTGCTGATCATCAGCCATCATCATTTTGATGCTACCCATTGGGTGTGTTGCTGTATCTTCATACTTATGATCTACATTTGATGCCATTGCCGGATCTTTAATGAGAGCGATAAGATAGTTTTTATCATAGATCGCACCTGCATGATCAAGAGCTGG
>JAYEOF010000205.1:0-5441 GCA_034722695.1 Campylobacterota bacterium | reverse complement strand
TAAGTCAACTTCAGCAGTTGGCTCATGCGACTAGTCGCATTTTATCCTTGGCTTACATATAGTTATATTCTGGGCCATCGCCACCATAAGGTGTAGTCCAAGTTATTCCACCGTTAGGTGATTTGATGTCACATGTTTTACAGTGTACACAGTTCTCTGCGTGGAATCTTAATGATTTAGCACCACTATTTCTATCGACATGAAGCTCATAGACCTCTGCCGGACAGAATGCTTCTTCCGATAAACCATACTCTTCTATATTTGATGCCTGGAACTCTGCTTGGTTATTTACTACAAGGTGAACAGGCTGATGCTCATCATGCATCGCTTTTGAATGGAATACTCCTGTTACTTTATCAAATGTGATTTTTTTGTCCCATTCAAGTTTTCCTGCAAACCTTTGTGCAAAAGGTACACCTTTATATTCACTGAGTTTTTGAGTCTCATCTGCATCAGAGTGTACCTCAGGTACAAATAGACAGGTACCGCCAGTAACTAACTGAACACCCATTTTAAGCCCACCAAGGATCATACCTTCGTTCATTACAGCTCTCATATTTCTCACAGGGTAGAGTTCTTTGTAGATAAAACTCTTATTTACCCGATCTTCATATTCTGCAAGCACTTTTTTACTTGTATCACCTTTTTCAAGTGCAGTCACAGCTGTTCTAGCCGCAGAGATACCGGAACGGACAGCCAGGTGTACACCCTTGAGTCTTGCAGTAGTAAGGAAGCCTGCACTGTCACCTACGATCATCAAGTTATCTTCATAATATTTAGGGATTGAGTTCCAACCACCCTCCGGCAGTGTTTTAGCACCAAATTCAATGACATTACCACCCTCTAAGAATTTAGAGACATAAGGGTGTGTTTTCCAAATCTGCATTGCTGCATGTGTATCAAAAGAGGGATCTGCATAGTCAAGCCCAACGACCAGACCAAGTGCTACTCTGTTATCACTCAATCCATAGATAAATCCACCACCAAACTCTGATTTATCCTGAAGTGGGTAACCAAAGGTGTGATATACAGCACCAGCTTCGATATTGCCTTCAGGTACTTTCCATATCTCTTTTACACCCAAAGAGTAGATCTGTGGATTTTTACCTGAATCCAGGTTAAATCTCTCGATCACTTTTTTGGCAAGGCTTCCTCTTGTACCTTCTGCCAAGATAGTAATATCTGCTTCAACAACTGTACCTTCTTGGTAATTCTTCTGTTTTTCACCATGGTGATCTACTCCGGTATCTTTTGTTTTAACACCTGCAACCTTACCATTCTCATCATAAAGCATATCATCCACAGAAAATCCAGTGTATATCTCTACACCTTTAGCTTCAGCAATTCCTGCCAAATACTTACACACTTGTGCAAGCGAAGCAATATAATTACCCTCATTATTCATGTATGGCGGGTGGAACGGTAGTACCGTCTCACCACTCTCATTTAGTTTTACTGTTACATCTGTAGATACTTTAGAATCAAACGGAATACCGTCAAACTCCTCTTGTGTCAACAAGTCTTTAAATACTTTGGGTCTTATCACTGCACCTGAAAGTATATGTGAGCCGATCGAGCTACCCTTCTCAATAAGCATTATTCTCTTCTCTTGACCTTTTTTCTCTAGACTGTTAGCCAGTTCTATGGCTGTTGCCAGTCCAGAAGGTCCACCACCGACGATAAGCACATCGGTTGAAATAACATCACGATTATTCATTAAGCACTCCCTGTTTATAAAATCACTTAACTACCCTTTTGATTATTTCATTCTGGTTTTTTCCCCATTGGAAAAGATCTTATTTTTAAACAAAGTAAAAATTTTACTCTTTTAAAAGCCAGAGTGAAAGAATCAAAACTATACATCAAGCGTTATACAAAATAACAGTTTTTACGTCATATATCAAATTAGTAGAGGTTTAGGGAGGTATGAAGATTACTTTGTAGTGAATAGTAACATTTTTTTAGGAAAAAAAATAATAAACATAATTTATTATTATAGTATTAACTAAAAGGATTGTTACCTTTTAGTTTTAAGTTTTATCTTAGAGTGTACACTCTCGATCAAAAAAGTTCATTTCTTCAAGTGTATCAACCATCTCCTGAACAGATGCTACAGAATTTTTAAATCGTGTCTGCTGAAGTGGTTTTAATGCCATAGGGATCACTTTCTCAGCTCCACCTGCACCGATCATTACCGGTACACCTGAAACGATACCTGAATAGCCGTAATCATCTTCTAACATAATGGCACATGAGTGGATCTGATTGGTGTCTTGCAAGATAGCTTCTACCATAACAGTAGTTGATTTTGCAGGTGCATAATACGCTGAACCGTCACCAAGAAGATTGACGATCTCAGCCCCGCCATTTCTTGTTTTTCTAACGATCTCACCAATTTCTTCAGAGTCAAGCAGATCTTCAATAGGTACTCCTGCAACGGTAGTAAACTTAGGAAGAGGAACCATAGTATCACCATGACCACCCATTACTGTTGCACGAATTTGACCTGCACCATACTCAAGCTTTTCATAGATAAAGTGTGCCATTCTCGCCGCATCAAGGATGCCTGCCATACCTAAAACACGTTCTCTTGGAAAACCTGTCTCTTTGAGTGCCACATAGGTCATCACATCCAGTGGATTTGAAACAACTACAACGATCGCCTCTGGTGCATACTCTTTGATCTCCCTAGCATAACATTTAACGATCTCTGCATTTTTAACAAGCAGATCATCTCTACTCATACCAGGCGTTCTAGGTGCTCCCGCAGTGATCACTACGATATCAGAATCAACCATATCCTCAGGACCTTTGGCTGCTTTAACAATAGTGTGCTGTCTAGCTGCATTGGCTGCCTGAGACATATCAAGTGCTTTACCTTTTGCAACATCATAGTTTCTGCCTCTGAAGACAACGTTATGACATGAACCGTTCATTGCCAATATAAATGCTACTGTAGAACCAAAATTACCTGTACCGATAACGGTTACTTTTTTACCTTTTGCCATTTTTATCCTTTTTCATTAAAACTTCTTATACAATAGAGAATCATAGGATGACTTTCAAACAAAACATAACTCATAACTTTTATTATCAATAATGTTTTGCAATGCTAGAGAAGTCTAAAATCCTAGTGTGT
This sequence comes from Campylobacterota bacterium, assembly GCA_034722695.1. Taxonomy (GTDB): domain Bacteria; phylum Campylobacterota; class Campylobacteria; order Campylobacterales; family Sulfurovaceae; genus Sulfurovum. Next base: position 2,302 of record JAYEOF010000205.1, on the reverse strand, counting down.
ATAATACCTAAATTTTATTATAAAAGTATTACACAGAGCCAAAGCTCTGTGTGAAGTAATTTGATCAAACGATCAAATTATATAGCATCAATAATGCTATTAAGTGTTGCAGATGGTCTCATCGCAGCTTCAGCCTTAGCATCATCTGGATTGAAGTAACCACCGATATCTTGAGCAGTACCTTCAACAGCAAGAAGCTCTTCAATAATAGTTGCTTCTTTAGCTTTAAGTTCAGCAGCAACAGGTGCAAATTTAGCAGCTAGTTCAGCATTGTCTCCATTTGCAAGTGCATCTGCCCAGTACTGAGCTACAAAGAAGTGAGATGCTTTGTTGTCTGGTTGACCACATTTTCTACCTGGCTCTTTGTTGTTGTCAAGGTAACCCTCATTTGCAGCATCTAGTCCAGCAGTAAGTGCAGCTAGTTTCTCATCTGAATGTTTTTGACCGATAAATCTTAGTGACTCAGCCAATGCCAAGAACTCACCAAGTGAATCCCATCTTAAGTGACCCTCTGCAAGGAATTGATCAACGTGCTTAGGAGCAGATCCACCAGCACCAGTCTCATATAGTCCACCACCAGCGATCAATGGAACGATAGAAAGCATTTTAGCAGATGTTCCAAGCTCTAGGATCGGGTACATATCTGTAAGGTGATCTCTAAGAACGTTTCCTGTTACAGCGATAGTCGTTTTACCTTCTCTTACTCTAGCATTTGTAAATCTAGTAGCATCCGTTACTTTCATAAATTGAATGTCAAGTCCAGCAGTGTCGTGATCTTTAAGATATTCATCTACTTTTTTCTTGATTTCAATATCATGCGCTCTAGAAGCATCTAGCCAAAATACTGCTGGAACACCTTCAAGTCTTGTTCTCTCAACTGTAAGTCTTACCCAGTCTCTGATAGGGATGTCTTTAGTTCTTGACATTCTCCAGATATCTCCGGCTTCACACTCAAAACTCATAAGCACACCATCAGCACCAGTTACTGTTACTGTACCAGCTTCTTCAAGTTCAAATGTTGTTGGGTGAGAACCATACTCTTCAGCTTTTTGAGCCATTAGACCAATGTTTTGCATTGTACCCATTGTAGAAACATCGTATTGACCATTTTTAACACAGTCAGCTACCATTTCAGCATGGAACATAGCGTAAGTAGAGTCAGGGATCACAGCAACACATTCAACTGCATCACCATTTCTGTCCCACTGCTTACCACCTTCTCTTACAACTACAGGCATAGAAGCATCAATAATTACATCGTTAGAAGCGTTGAAGTTTGTTGTTCCTTTGTCAGAATCAACCATTGCAAGTTTAGGAGAGTCAGAATCAAGTGCAGCTTTGAAATCAGCTAAGATTTCAGCTTCTTTTGCGTGACCTGCGATTTTCTTCTCTAAGTCAGACATACCTTGGTTAGGCTTAATACCTAGCTCTGCAAATGTATCTGCATGTTTAGCGAATACATCTTTGAAGAAGATTTGGAAACCGTGACCAAACATAATAGGGTCAGAGATCTTCATCATAGTAGCTTTAAGGTGTAGTGACCATAAAACATCGTTAGCTTTAGCATCTTCGATTGTTTTTGCATAGAAAGCGTTAAGAGCAGCGATAGACATAAATGTACCATCAAGGATCTCACCGGCAATTGCATCAACAGAAGTTAACTCTTTACCATTTAATGCAATTGTTACTTTTTGGTCTTTGTCTAAAGTTACAGACTTTTCATTTGAGAAGAAATCTCCGTTACCTTCCATGTGTGCAACATAAGACTTAGGATTTTCTGGGAATGCTCTTAGTTTATGAGGGTTGTTTTGTGCAAACTTCTTAACAGCTTTAGCTGCTCTTCTGTCTGAGTTACCTTCTCTAAGTACTGGGTTAACCGCTGAACCAAGACAAGTACCATACTTAGCTTGAATCGCTTCTTCTTCTGCATTTGCCGGGTTTTCAGGATAATCAGGTACATCATGACCTTGACCTTGAAGCTCTGCAATACAATCTTTTAATTGTCCTACTGATGCTGAGATGTTTGGAAGTTTAATGATGTTTCCATCTTCTTCTAAAACAACTTCTCCAAGCTTAGAGAGTTCATCTTCTGCAAGACCCATAGCTGCAAGAACTCTACCTGCAAGTGAAATATCAGAAATTACAACTGATACTCCTGCTGCTTGTGTAAATGCATTTACGATTGGGAGTAATGAATACGTAGCTAGTGCTGGTGCTTCATCGATTTTTGACCATATGATCTTTGGTAATTGTGACATGTTTGTTCCTTAAATTAGATTGATTAGTGGTTAAAGTGTAGCAC
>JAYEOF010000204.1:0-5447 GCA_034722695.1 Campylobacterota bacterium | reverse complement strand
CAGATAGGACTCTTTATGATCACGAAAGAGTCGGGTGTTTCTGCAGGGGTCAGACGTATAGAAGCCATTTGTGGTAATGCAGCAGTAAATGCGGTGAAAACTTTAAGAGATGACCTGAACGAGATCAAAACAGAACTGAAAAATGTAAATCCATTGGCGGGTATAACAAAACTCAAAGAGCAAGTAAAAACGCTTAAAGGTGAGTTGGATGCAGCGATGAGTTCCAGTAAAAAAGAGTTGAGTGCCGTTGAAGTAAATGGTATCAATGTCATCGTAGAAGAAATAGAAAACGGTGATATTAAAGCAATGATCGATGAGATGAAGAACAAATATGAAAATATTGCTATCATGCTTTTCATGAAAAAAGGTGATAAAGTGATGCTTGCTGCAGGCTCTAAAAATACTCCGATCAAAGCGGGGGACTGGATCAAATCCATCGCACCTATCGTTGGTGGCGGCGGTGGTGGACGTCCTGATTTTGCACAAGCAGGTGGGAAAGATGCCTCTAAGATCACCACTGCACTTGAAGAAGCAAAAGTCTATTTAAGTGAGATATTGGAAGGTGGAAATTAACGTGACAGAACTATTTAACAACTATGGACATTTGATGGTCTTTTTGCACGTACTCTCTGCCTTTATTTGGGTAGGTGGCATGATAGCCATCCGTGTAGCAGTTCATCCTGTAATTCAACGAGGTGGAGTGACTGAAAAGGAGATGTTACAAAGCGATGTCATGTCCTCCATGTTGGTACCTAAACAGAGATTGGGTATCACCTTGCAGATCACAGGTAGACTTTTTAATCTTGTCATGCCTTTTATTGCGATTTTATTTGCCACGGGTTTAATGATGGCGATAGCCACAGGGGGACATCATGGTGATTTAAAATCACTTTTTATTTCCAAAGAGATCATTTGGATCATCATGGCAGTAAATTACACCTATATGTATCTCCAACGTAACAAAGCGTGGAGGCTATTTTCTGAAGGTGAGGTGGCACTTGCTAAAGCACAACTGAGCTGGATCCCTAATGTACTTTTACCACTTAATATTGTGTTAGGGCTTGTGGCACTTTGGATGGGTGTATCTCTTAGAGGGCTATAATAGACAACACCTTTGACATAAAGACAAATTTTTGGTGTTGTCAGGAGACAACACCCTACAGGATACAATATGATACATCTTGCTTCTAATTCTGAATCACGTGCTTTGTTATTACATAATGCTGGTATTGACTTTATACAAAAATCACCAGACTATGATGAAGATCAGATCACAACTACGGTTGCAAAAGATTTTGTCTACACTGCAAGCAAAGGTAAATTGGATGCTGCCATTCGTGAGTTTGGACTGGAGATGCCACTTTTGTGTGCGGACACAGTCATTGCAGCAGCAGACGGGACTATCTTACGCAAAGCCAAAGATATAGAAGATGCAAGACGTATTTTAACTATCCAGAGCGGTTCGATCATCTCTATTATTTCCTCGGCACACTATAAGTCAAAAACCTTAGCTTTCTCAGACATCTCAGCTACACATTATCACTTTGCATCTTTTGAAGAAGCGGACTTGGAAGCATACCTGGAGAGTGGTTTGTGGAAAGGCAAAGCCGGTGGATGTATGGTGGAAGGTTTTTGTAAAAAGTATATTCAGTCAGTGGATGGTTATGAGAGTACAGCTATGGGTTTACAGGTAGAGTGTTTGTTACCGTGGATAAAGGATGAGATCTCATGTATGAAAACGAATTAAAAGCCCTTAAAAAAGCAGGGCGTTTCAGAGAGAGAAAGCTTTTTGATGATACTTTGGATGATCTGGCTTCCAATGATTACCTGGGATTGTCTAGTAATAAAAAGCAGTTTAAAAAAGCTGTGAAACTTGTAAATGAGTATGATACTTTAAGTTCTAAAGCCAGTATGTTAGTCAATGGGTATCATCCTATTCACCGTATATTTGAGCTAGAGATGGCTGAGCAAAACGGTTTTGAAGAGGGACTTGTTGTGGGGTCTGGCTACTTGGCAAATATGGCACTCATTGAGGCACTTATACGTAAAGGTGATATGCTTTTTATGGATGAAGAGTATCATGCATCAGGTGTTATGGCAGCTGAACTTTTGGGTGACAGGGTCATCAAGTTTAAACACAATGATGTAGATGATCTAAGAGAAAAACTGGAAGCCTATCCTGCTAAAAGGCAAATTATTGCTGTGGAGGGTGTATACTCTATGGGTGGTGACCTTTGTAAAAAAGAGATATTTGATCTTGCAGATGCATCTAAAGCCATACTTATCGTCGATGAAGCACACTCTGCGGGTGTATTGGGTTTGAAGCTCTTGGGTATCTTTGAATATTATGGTATTACTATCAATGAAAGACATATTAAAATGGGAACCTTGGGTAAAGCATATGGGTCTTATGGTGCATATATTTTAGCATCATCACATATTATCTCTTTTTTAGTAAATCGTGCAAAACCTATTATCTACTCTACTGCTCCATCTGTTTTTGATACTGCTTTGGCACTGGTAAATATGAAGCATATACGTAAAAATTCAGGGAAATACAGAAAGAAAATTTTAGAACGTCAGATGATGGTAAGAAAAGAGTTGGGAGTTCACTGTCAAAGTCTCATACTGCCTATGGAAATGCCAAATAATGAGCATACACAATTTATGCAAAAAGGATTGATGTCTCAGGGGTATTTAGTAGGTGCCATACGTCAACCTACTGTAGAAAAACCTATCATGAGAGTGATACTTAATGTTGGTATTCCTCTAAAAAAGATAAGACATGTGTTGGCACTCATTAGCCATAACACGGTACAATAGTGGACTTCTAAAATGATAAAGGTGATATGTGTTCAATAGTCTGATTAAAGGTTCCATTATCTTGGCGATGATCTTTGCTGTAGCGCTTACTGCAGCATTCATCTATGCGTATGAAGAGATCTCTTTGGATGCGGATAAACTTATCAATTATAAGCCTGAAACCTCTTCTGTAATATTTGACAGAAATGGTGAAAAACTTGCCTATGTCTTTAAAAAACAACATCGTCTTTATGCTCGCTATGATGAACTTCCAAGTTTTTTGGTCGAGGGACTTATTGCTATGGAAGATACAAAGTTCTTTGAACATAATGGTGTCAATCCGGATGCCATTCTCAGAGCTATCATTAAAGATATTCAGGCGGGAAGCTTTGTTGAGGGTGGAAGTACTTTAACGCAGCAACTCATTAAAAATAAAATTCTGACGAATGAAAAGAAACTGGCGCGTAAGATCAAAGAGGCGATCCTTGCACTTAAGATAGAACATGAACTGAGTAAAGAAGATATCATAGAACGATATCTGAATGAAATTTCATATGGTAATAATTACTTTGGTATAAAAACAGCCGCTAACGGATACTTCCATAAAGAACTGAATGAACTTACACGCAAAGAAGCAGCCATTTTGGTCGGCTTACCCAATGCACCAAGTTACTACAACCCACTTAAACACTACAAGCGTGCCTTGAACCGTGCGAATAATGTATTGTATCGTATGAAGAGTATCGGATGGATAACACAGGAAGATTATCTTAAAGCTGTGAAAGAATCACCTAAGGTCTATAAAACATCACTCACTCAGAATGTTGCCCCTTATATTGTAGATGAGGTGTTAAGACGTTTTAAGGGAAAACTTGGAGATATCCGTACAGGTGGATATCATATCTATACCACTATAGATATGAAACAGCAAGCCATAGCAAGAGATGCCGTCTCTTTTACCTATAATAAAGCATTGAAAAAGTTTAAGGAAAAAGCAGAAACATCTACACTGAATACAGCTTTTGTAGCTGTTGAGAGTAAATCAGGTGATATCTTGGCTATGGTGGGTGGTGTAGATTACAAAAAAAGTGCATTTAACCGTGTAACACAGTCTAAACGTCAACCAGGCTCTGCATTTAAACCATTTATCTATCAGACTGCCTTAGATATGGGGTACAATCCTGCAAGTTCTTTGACAGACCTGGCGAGAACTTTTCAGTATTATTATAAAGGTAAGCCTAAGGTCTGGTCTCCTAAAAATTATGAGAGAGATTTTAAAGGGTTTATCAGTTTTAGAGAAGCACTGGTACATTCACGAAATCTTGCAACGATCAATTTGGTATCAGATTTAGGGGTAAGTACTATTCGTAAAAGATTGGCTTTCTTTAACATCCCCCATATCCCCAGAGATATGTCTATTGCTTTGGGTAACTTAGGATTAAGTCCTCTTAAAATGGCACAAATATTTTCAGTCTTTGCCAATGCCGGACATATGATAGAACCAAGAATTGTCAGCAAGATAATCTCTAGGGAAGGAGCAGTTATCTATGCGACACGCGCGCAAGAGATAGAAGATTTTACTACGCCGGAACAAGCATATCTTATGACGGATGTTCTTAAGGATGTAGTAAAGCGTGGTACAGGAAAAAATGCACGTGTGGAAGGCATTGAACTTGCAGGGAAAACAGGTACGACCAACAATAGTGTAGATGCCTGGTTCTGTGGGTATTCTCCTACTGTTGAAGTGATTTCATGGTTTGGACGTGATGACAATAAACCTATAGCCCGAAAAGGGGCTACAGGCGGGAGCCTTGCCGCACCTGCTTTTGCTTATTATTATGAAAAACTACTTGAACTCTACCCTGATACAAAACGAACATTTGATATACCACAAGGTGTATTTAGAGGAGAGTATGAAGGCAGGAGTGAACTTTATACTGAGCATTCACCACTTCCGGTCGGTCGTATAAAAGAAGAAGATCCTTATGATCAAAATGATCAAATGTTCGAGGAAGAGACAGGGATCATCGAAGATGAAGATATTGATCCTGAAGAAGATATAGGATTGGCAGAAACACTTAATATAGATGATGATCCCATCTATGACTATCAAGAGGAAGAGGATCCTTTACATCCTAAAAGAAATGTACCTTTAATACCAGTCTCCAACGATAGTGGTACACTGTTCTAAAATGAAAACAGAGCTCATCTTTGTGCTTGACCCCATGTGTTCATGGTGTTGGGGTTTTGCTCCTGTTATAGAACAGTTACGTGTAATACGATCTGACAGTTATGATTTCTCACTTATAATGGGTGGACTGCGTACCAAAGGTCAGATGACTTGGGATGCATCATCCCAAAAGTATCTCAAAGACCACTGGGAGCAGGTAAAGCAGAGAACAGGACAGCCTTTCTCCAATGCTTTGTTTGAAAAAGAAGATTTTGAGTATGATACATACCCCGCATGTAAAGCTATAGTAACAGTACGTGAGCTTTTTGGAATGCAGAGTGCTTTTGAGTACTTGCATATGCTACAAGAGAGGTTTTATACCCAAGGTGAAGACATCAGCGATATAAATATTTTAACTGACTTGCTAAGATCCATTGGTTTGGAGAGTAAATCATTTAAAATATTTTATGAAAGT
>JAYEOF010000203.1:0-5596 GCA_034722695.1 Campylobacterota bacterium | reverse complement strand
TGGTTAAATTGGTTCCGACTGTCTGTATGACCTCTTTACCGATAAACCAGAGTCCTGCGATGAGTCCGACACCAAATGTAATCATGACAACAGAAGGAATGGCTGCAGCTTCACCTATCTCTCCTGTACGCAGAACATCTAAGATAGCAGCAAATGGTCCTACTGCATTGGCTATATCGTTTGAACCGTGACTGAAAGCAAAACCTGCTGCAGTAAAAACCTGCATCCAAGAAAACATTAAGAATGTAGATCGATCTAACTTCTCTTTTCGTAGTGTTTTTGCATAGATAAACGTTGCCATCCATACAGCTGAACCTATCATTGCCATAATGAGGAGATTATTGAGTGTGGTAAGTTCAAAGTGCATATTTTTAAGCCCTTTGAAAAGTAACATTGCAGTGATGACCATTGAACCTAAAGCGGCTACGATCGGCACCCATGATTCCATCGCTTTATATGCGTTGACATCCTCTTTTTTCTTGTCAATATTATGCATTTTTTTATAATAGTCCGACTCTAAATCTTCATTATCAAATTCCGGTTCACTCAGTAGTTCAGCATCCCGTGCCATCTCTTGAGTATATGACATTTTTTGAATATCACTTATGGATTTAAAATAATTTTTATGTTCTTTTTTAAAAGCTTTTTTCTCTTTTTTGATCTCTTTTAATTTTACTGCAGCATCATCATTATAGTCAAGAATATGTTTTTTGATCATTGAATAGAGGAAATATGAAGCTAACCCACCAAGCAGTGGAGAGAGTACCCATGAGACGGCTATGGTACCGATCTGCCCCCACTGTACCAATGAAAATGCTTGGGAGGGACCTTGTAGCATAATTCCCAATGTAATGGAACTACCTACGATTGCTCCAATGATTGAGTGGGTTGTAGAGACCGGCCAGCCGCGTCTTGTAGCAAATAAAAGCCAAAGTGCTGCTGCAAGAAGAGCAGAGAGCATGATATAAACAAATTGTATGGGCTCAACACTCAAAGCATCAAGATCAACAATACCTTTTCGAATGGTTTTGGTGACCTCTCCACCTGCGAGGACTGCACCACTTACTTCAAAAACAGCAGCGACTGCCAAGGCTTGTTTGATAGTCAGTGTACCCGCACCTACACTGGTTCCAAAAGAGTTGGCAACATCATTACCACCAATATTAAATGCCATAAAAATACCAAAGACAGAGGCAAGAGCAAAAACGAGCACATGGTTATGGTTAGTATAATCAAGTCCCCAAAATAAAAAGTAAGCAGTAATCACGACAAGAGACAATCCAAAAAAGAGATTGAGTTTATTGTCACTAACAACCGTAGAAGTTTCAGGCATAGTATGATCTCCAATATATATGTTTTCAATCTATAGTATGACATAGATTGAAAACATAATGGTAACAATGACAACTCCTATTTTGATACATTGACTTAAATAACCAAAATAGCTATAATGACCATAAAGGAGTCATTATGCAAACCGTTACTGCATCAGAGATAAAACAAAATAGCACTATTTTACAAAATGCATTAAAAGACGATATGCTTGTCACTAAGAGAGATAAGCCATTTGTGGTGGTGTTGGATTATGATAGATATCAGGAGCTTATAGCTAAAAGCAGAAAACATAATCAGAACAACTGGATAGAAGAAACATTTGGGATAATGAGCAAAGAAGAATCAGAAGATCTGTTGGAAGATATAGCCTCAAGTAGGGTCAACAAAGAGATCGATCTATGGTCTTAGATACAGATACGATCAGTTATTATCTTAGAGGTTCACAGAGCGTGAAAGATAAGTTTGTACAGTATCAATATGAACTGGCATCTACAGCCATTAATTATGCTGAATTAATGTATGGACTTAAAAAAAGAGACAATAAAAAGTACTTATCAAAAGTCGAAATGATTTTTGACAATATTAAAATTTATGATTTTGACAAAAAAGCAGCAACTCTCTTTTCTTCACTCAAAGTTGAAATGCAGGCAAAAGGCATCGTGGTGGCAGATATGGATTTGATGATAGCAAGTATAGCACTTGCCAATGGTGAAAAATTGATTTCCCATAATCTTAAACACTTTTCTAAAATAGAGACATTAGAGCTTGAAAGTTGGGTAACGGACAACTAGTGTCCACCTACAATACTATACTTCCTTATCTTAAAACAGGAGTTCCATATGACCCTCTCTAAATCCCAATACATCAGAGGCTTACAATGCCATAAGTCTCTCTGGCTCTATAAAAACAGACCTGAACTTAGAGATGCACCAGACTATGCACAAGAGTCCCTCTTCAATACAGGGCATAGTGTAGGAGAGTCAACCCTAAAAACTCAAAAGTACGTAAGGAACAGATCGCTTTAGCAAAAAGTGAAAAGAAGGTTTTAGGTTCATTGGGACTTTACAATAATTCAGATGATCTGCACTATAACCAAAGAGGCAGTATTGCACCCCAAGGGCATTTCCTCCCTACGGTCAGGGCAAAGAGTGAATGCTTATTTAAAAGACAACAACGGATGCAACAAGATCTACTATAAGGGTGACACAAAGGTAGCTTCCGTCTTGAGCTTTGCTGTGTTATCTGTTTGTATTACACAGGCTTTGAAGCTCGTCACTTAGCTTTTTTACAAAAGTACACAAAAACATTATTTTTTGCAATTCAAACCATAAAACACGTACAAACCACCACGTAATCAATAGTGACTACAAGTGGGATACTTCTAACTATAAGCAATAGCTTAGATGAACAATTAATAAAGTCTATCAATCACTTTTTGCATTTTACTTTTTGCACTATGTAAAAAAAGTGTACTTTTCCCCGAAAGTTTCCCCTCTTCTGACATAGGTGTAGCCATAAAACTTCGAATAGAATTTACCAATCCCTGTGTCTCTCTCATCTCTGAGACAGATTTTTCATGATACTCTGAAAGTGCTTCTTTCGTTCCTTCAATGTGTAGGATCCTCTGAAGTTTTCCTTTTTGCTCATTGAACAATACCTGATAGGTTTTAAGTGTTGTAATAGCATCATGGATATGTACATCTACTTTATCCATCTCCTCTTTACAGTTACCCTTATGTGCGGTATATGATTCTGCCTCTTCAAGCTGCTCCGTGGCAAAATGAAGGTTTTTACTTCCTGTACTGCTTACACGAATCGCATAGATGATCCACATAACAAGTAACGTAACTACAGCGACTAAAGCCATACCGATATTTGCATTCTCATTCATACCAACAAGTGTTCCGTAATACCCAAAAACAGGCTTAATTATCTCTGGTGCAGGAACTTTTGAAAGATCAAGTGTAACGCCTAACTTTTCAGTTGCAACATAGACCATACCTCCCAGTGTAGCTACACCTCCGATAAGTGCCATTAGAAAACCGGTAAATTTACCACTGGAAACATCTTGAAGTCTTATAGGTTCCAGATCTTCTTTGGCTTCAAAGACAATACTGTCTTCTTCTATTGTTTCTTCAGACTCATCTATGTACCCCGACTCTGAGAGTAACGCCTCACACGCATTAAGTCCACCTTCATTTAGAGCTTTCTTGGCTTCCTCATACTCTTTAAGATCATCAGAGAGTAAAAGCTTACATTTTTCCAACTGACCTTCTGCTTCTTTAACAATTACGTTTGCTTTTACAACCAATAATTTAGCTGCATCATGTTTTTTCATGTTTTTGACTTGAGAAATCACTTCTGCTTCATCTTTTTCAAGCACTTCTTCTTCGAGTTCTTCAAGCCTCTCTTCTGCTATATCAACTTTTTCTTTTACAACTTCTACTATCTCATCTGTTTCAGAAACATTTTCTTCTACTATTTCTGATACATCTTCCTGAACTTCTTTTTCTTGACTCCATACGCTTTTATTCTCTTTTTCCATCTTTCCATCCTTTCAAAAATAGTACTTAGAAGTACCCTTCATACTATTTTAGCCAAATTTTTAATTATCTTATTAATCTATATCAATTTTTCACAACTCTTAGATATAATTTGATACTTTTTTAAATTAGGAATTTTATGGGCATTTTAGTCGCACTTTTAGTCTTATCGGTACTTATCTTTTTTCATGAGTTGGGACATTTTACGGCTGCACGTTTTTTTGGTGTACAGGTAGATGTGTTTAGCATAGGTTTTGGGAAAAAACTCTACTCCAAAATGATAGGTAAAACTGAGTGGAGTATCTCTGCTATCCCGCTTGGCGGTTATGTAAAAATGAAAGGTCAGGATGACACCGACCCCACAAAAATAAGTTACGATGATGACAGTTACAATACAAAAAAGCCTTGGCAGCGCATCATCATTTTACTTGCCGGTCCTTTTGCCAATTTTCTTATGGCATTTTTACTTTACCTGGCTATCTCCTATATGGGAGTACCAAAATTGCTGGCATATGTGGGTGAAGTTGGGAAAGATACTCCTGCCTATCAGGCTGGGCTTCAAAAAGAAGATAAAATTGTTCAGATCAACGGAAACAACATCCTTTATTGGGAAAACATAGGTAAACATATCAATGAAAGTAAAAGTGATATTACACTTCTTGTAGAACGAGAGCAAAGACTTGTGACCTTACAATTAAAGCCTAAAGTCATTGATGATCAAAATATCTTTGGAGAGAAGATCACAAGACGTATTATCGGGATCAGCCCTATGGCTAAACAGACCACTGTTTACTATGGTTTCATAGATGGTTTTACTTATGCATGGGAAGAGACAAAGAAAGCCAGTCTTCTTATCTTCCAAAGTGTACAAAAACTCATTACCGGTGTTGTCAGTACCGATAAACTGGGTGGCATCATTACCATCGTTGATGTTACAGCACAGGCTAGTTCTGCGGGTATACTCTCACTCTTTTTCTTTACTGCACTTATTTCAGTTAACTTGGGAGTACTCAATCTACTGCCTATCCCTGCACTCGATGGAGGACATATCATGTTTAACCTCTATGAGATGCTGCGAGGCAAAGCACCGAGTGACAATGCTATGTACTACATCACACTGGTAGGTTGGGCAATGCTCATCTCACTTATGCTGTTGGGACTGTATAATGATGTAAATAGGCTCTGGGGCTAAAAAGGAAAAAATATGATACTGGATAAAGAACAATTAAGAGCAAATCTGGATAAAGTGATCTGGAATATTGAAGAAGCACGTATTACTGTAAGTGAACACCATATTGTTCAACTTGTTGCAGTAGGTAAATATACTGAAGTAGAGAATATCGCTACACTCTATGAATTGGGACAAAGAGCCTTTGGAGAGAACCAGGTACAGCAGCTCAAAGAGCGTATGGCTACATTGGAAGAGTTACCGCTACAATGGCAAATGATAGGCACACTTCAAAAGAACAAGATCAATAATCTCATTGACCTTCGCCCTGCCCTTATGCAGTCACTTGACAGTATGGAATTGGCAACAGAGCTCAATAAAAAACTTTTGTCAAAAGAACAAAGTATGAATTGTCTTTTACAGATCAATGCTGCCAATGAAGAGAGTAAATCCGGTGTAAGTGCTGCCGAAGCTATAGATATCTATCAAGAGATAAGAGAGAGCTGTCCTCAGATCAATCTCAAAGGTGTCATGACCATCGGTGCTCACA
>JAYEOF010000202.1:3711-5783 GCA_034722695.1 Campylobacterota bacterium | reverse complement strand
TTTATTAAAACAACTACTCCCTCATCAGAATTATAATACTCTTTTTCTCTCTACTTTACTCTCATAAAGATAGTTTCAGAAGAGGTGTATCTCTTATCTGAAAACCTTATAAAATATATTATAAGGTTTTCAACCAGCTAACTACTTTAGGATTTAATATGAAAAAGTGTACTGTACTTTTTTATTTAAAGTATAGTGACAACCTATAGCAATAAATAAGCAAAAATATTTTACTTAAGGTGATAAGGTGCTGGCTAGAGTTCCTGCCTTCCAAGCAGGCTGTCGAGGGTTCGAATCCCTTCGCCCGCTCCACAAAATCAATAACTTTAACATAATTCCTAACTCTTAATTACTTTTGATATAATCCTACCAATACAAAAAATACAGATGCAACCTCGTTCCCATGCTCTGCGTGGGAATGCATATATCAGTTTTTCACGATATCAAACTATATTTGAAATATAAAATTCAAGTATGCATTCCCATCGAGACGATGGGAACGAGAGTCACAGAGGGACAGACGGAGTGAAATTAGTTGTAGCAATTACCGGTGCAAGTGGTGTTCAGTTAGGCAAGAAGTTTGTCGACTACTTACCCTCTAACATTGAAGTTCATGTAGTTGTTTCAGACAATGCTCTCACTGTAGAGTCATTTGAAAACAAAAAAGTGACACTGCACTCCAGTGAAAATATAGCAGCATCTATCTCTTCTGGTTCATTTAGGGTAGATGCAACGGCTATCATCCCATGCAGTATGAATACTTTGGCAAAAGTGGCTTGTGGCATCTCTGATAACCTGGCGACGAGAGTAGCAGCAGTAGCACTTAAAGAGCAGAAAAAGCTTCTTCTTGCTCCAAGAGAGTTACCTTTTTCTGCCATAGCTTTGGAAAATATGCAAAAGTTAGCCGCACTGGGTGTTATCATTGCACCACCTGTGATGGGATACTATTCTGAATCCTCTTCACTTGAAGAGATGGAAAAGTTTATCATTGGGAAATGGTATGATGCTTTAGGCATAGAAAACAGTTTATATGAAAGATGGGGAAAATAATGGATACAGATATCAAACGCGCAATTTACCCAGGAACATTTGATCCTATCACCAATGGTCACCTGGATATCATTAAACGTGCTTGCAATATGTTCGATGAGATCATCGTAGCTGTGGCAGACTCTGAGGCAAAAAAACCTATGTTTACGATTGAACAGCGTATAGAGATGGTAGAAGCTGCGACAAAAGAGTTCCCGAAAATAAAAGTAGTTGGCTTCCACTCTTTACTTGTTGACCTCTCAGATGATTTAGAGGCGAATATTATTATAAGGGGTCTAAGAGCGGTCAGTGACTTTGAGTATGAATTGCAAATGGGTTATGCCAATGCTTCACTCAAAAAAGAGTTAGAGACTGTCTATCTTATGCCAAGCCTTGAACATGCTTTTGTAAGCTCTTCGGTTGTTCGTTCCATCTTAAACTTCGATGGAAAAGTAGAACACCTAGTTCCTGACGCAGCACTTAAACTCATAAAGTGTTTACGATAATGTATATACTTTTTGAAGGCATAGACACTTGTGGTAAAAGTACGCAGATAGAACTGATAGCCAATAAATATCCTGAGATCGTCATCACACATGAACCTGGGGGCACAGCTTTTGGCAAAAAAGCAAGAGAGATACTTCTCACAGATTCTTTAGCATCTAAACGTGCTGAACTACTACTTTTTTTAGCAGACAGAGCAGAACATTACCAAGAGATCATCTCTCCAAACAGAGATAAGATCATCATTTCCGATAGAGGTTTCCTTTCAGGCATAGGGTATGCCCTTGCCAACGAAGACTTTGACTTTGATGAACTGGTTAGCCTTAACAAGTTTGCACTTGAAGGACATTTTCCAGACAAAGTGATCCTGTTTTTGACAGATATGAAAACTTTGGAAGAGCGAACTTCGGCTAAAAGTCTTGATGGTATTGAGCTTAGAGGTTTAGAGTACCTGCTTACAGTACAGGAACATATGAGAGAAAGCATACTAAAACTTGGTATCCCTCATCTTTTTGTAGATGCGACACAAGATATAGAAA
>JAYEOF010000202.1:0-3611 GCA_034722695.1 Campylobacterota bacterium | reverse complement strand
AAAAGTCTTGATGGTATTGAGCTTAGAGGTTTAGAGTACCTGCTTACAGTACAGGAACATATGAGAGAAAGCATACTAAAACTTGGTATCCCTCATCTTTTTGTAGATGCGACACAAGATATAGAAAGTATACATCAAACGATACTAACCTACTTGAAGGTATAATTACGCAATTTTATTGGTGCGTTGGCAAACGCACCCTACAACAATAACACCGTAGGGTGCGTTTGCCAACGCACCTTATAGGATACAAGGAAACACTAAATGATCAACCCACTTAGAGGCATGAAAGACCTTACTTTTGAAGAGAGTGCCCGTTTTGTACATATTATCACAACTGCTATAGGCATCTCTAAAAAATACGGATACAGCTACATCGAAACACCTATCCTTGAAGAGACTGCACTTTTCAAACGTTCAGTGGGGGAAAGTTCAGACATTGTAGGTAAAGAGATGTATCAGTTTGAAGACAAAGGAGGCAATGATGTCTGTATGCGTCCGGAGGGCACTGCAGGTATCGTGCGTGCTTTTGTCTCTGCCAAACTTGATCGTCAGCCTGTCAAACAGAAGTTTTACTACTACGGACCGATGTTTCGTTATGAGAGACCGCAAAAAGGTCGTCTAAGAGAATTTCACCAATTTGGTTGTGAAAGTTTTGGTGAGGCTTCTGTCTATGAAGACTTTACTATTATCACAATGATAAGTCAGATATTCAATGAGTTAGGCATAGGCTTTGATCTTCAGATCAACTCACTTGGATGTGTTGAGTGTATGCCTCCATACAAGCAAAATCTTGTAGGTTTTTTAAGAGAGACCCAAGAAGAACTTTGTGAAGACTGTAACAGACGCATAGGTACAAACCCTATACGTGTACTTGACTGTAAAAACACAGTATGTCAATCACTTCTCACTAACTCACCAAAACTCATAAACAACCTTTGTGGTGAATGTGACACGGACTTCAAAAAACTCACTGTCCTACTTGACAAAGCGGGTATAGACTATACAGTAGATACAAATCTGGTAAGAGGACTTGACTACTACAGCAAAACAGCCTTCGAGTTCGTCAGTAACGAGATAGGTGCACAGTCTGCCATCGCAGGCGGTGGACGTTATGATAAACTTGTAGAGTTCCTAGATGGTAAACCAACTCCAGCTGTTGGTTTTGCTATCGGCATAGAACGTATTATGGAACTCGTACAGATGCCGGAAGTCAAAAGAGAGGGTATCTACCTTGGTGCTATGGTAGAAGAAGCAATTGAAACCCTCTTTCCTCTAGCAACAGTAAAACGTTTAGAGCAAAAAGTCACTTTGGAATACAATTCAAAAGGTTTCAAGAGCCACATGAAAGGTGCAGACAAAGTCAATGCCAGATACTGTGTTCTCATCGGCGAAGATGAGTTGAAAAATGGAACTATTTGGGTGAAGGACTTGGAGAGCAAGGAAGAGAAGACTGTTTTATTAGAAGCGTTTTAAACATAAGGGTATCTCTAAAACTCTTCTCTCCTTTTTTCTACTCTTTAGGTTTTGGATCACAGAAATTAAGAGATACATTATTATCAAATTCTGCGATCTTGTCATCTGCGCTGTAGACAATGCCCTTATCAACTTTTAAATGCTTTTGCTTGATCTTCTCCGGATAATCTATCTGGCTGAGAACATGTTTGATGCAGTTGATACGTGCCTTTTTCTTGTTGTCTGAATGGATCACTGCCCATGGAGTAGTCTCAGTATGTGAAGCCATGAACATTGAGTATTCTGCTACGGTATATTTATCCCAGACTTTTTGTGCATACTGATCGATAGGGGAGAGCTTATACTGCTTGAGCGGATTCGTTTCCCGCTCCTTAAAGCGTTTCGCCTGCTCATCTTTTGAGACAGAGAAATAGAATTTCATCAAAATGATCCCACTATTGACAAGCCTCCTTTCAAAGAAAGGTACTTCATGCAAGAACTCCTGATGCTCCTCCTGCGTACAAAAGCCCATAACTGGTTCTACACCTGCACGATTATACCAACTCCTATCAAAAAGAACGATCTCTCCACCACTGGGAAGATGCTGGACATAACGCTGAAAATACCACTGTGTCTTTTCTACATCTGAAGGTTTATTCAGTGCAACTACCCTTGCACCACGTGGATTGAGGTGTTCAGTAATGCGTTTGATGGTACCGCCTTTTCCTGCAGCATCACGTCCCTCAAAAATTATGAGTACTTTCAAACCTTGCTCTTTTACATGTTTTTGGAGTTTAAGCAATTCGATCTGGAGCTTCTGAAGTTCTTCCTCATATTCAAGTACTTCTTCTTTTATCCAAACAGGAACGCGTCTTTTTTTATTATTAGCACGCTGTTCCTCTTCTTTAAAACGCTTAATACACTCATCTCTTCGCTCTTTTTGTGTCTCTTTTTTGAGCGTACCGCCCTCTTCCATTTCAGTTTCAACCATATCACGTTTTGTCCCCATCTTATACCGCCTTATTACATCAGAATTTTTTTACAGTTTGAAGTCTCTTAAACCCAAATTATGCAATAGAATTACTGAAATTAGCTTTAGTGCTTGTGTTATGGGTGTTTGCAAAGAATTTGAGGTTAACCCTTAGGTTAATCGATGATTATTTGTAAATGTTCATGACACAATGACTATTGCTAGTTCTGTGATTTCTATTGCATAATTTGGGTTAAAATAGGAACTATCCTAAAACTAAAGCCACCTCAACAGATCTTTAGTAAGTCTACCCACAGCTTCGTTTGTAGCTTCAACATACCCTTTAGCATCCATAGTCTTAGTAGCTACCTTATAAGAAAAACGTTTGGTTTTAACTAATTTTCCCGTATATGTGCTGATAAGAGAGAACTGTATTGACACAAGCGCATGAGATTGCTCTCCTCTTACTTGATGTGAAAAAGCAAATATATTACTTTCAAGTTGGTAATCCTCTTGTACTGTTGAAGCATAAGGCAATACTGCTTTGAAGAGTCTACTTCCATCTAAAGCTTGTATAAAAGTACCTTCGAGGAGTTTCCCAATATTATTTGACCATTGGCTATTTTGATAAACACCCTGCTCTGCACTGCTATACGAATAACGCATCTTTTGGCTTATCTTCTCTTTGAGACTTTGGGGGTACATGATTTTGATGGTTTTATATTTAAATTTACTGCTGGATGTTTGTACAACAGGCGGTGCATTCAATGTATAAACTGTAAGTGGTGCTTGCTTACTGCTACATCCACTAAACAATAAAGATATAAATATAAGTGCTAATTGTGTACTTCTTGTCATTCTCCAGGTCCTCTTCTTCGTGTTTTTCCTTTAAACAGTAAGTCATTTGGACTCTGTTCAAGTTGCTGTGCCAGATCAGTTATCTGCTGACTCAAGACCTCTATCTCCACCAACATAGGTTCAAAGATCTTTTTGAGATTATAATCACCCCTATCCAAACTTTTTTCTACTTTTAGAGTAACACGATTAAAGTTTTTACTGGTTTCCATTAATTTATCAATCGTAGGATTGGTTACTTTTTTAATGCTGGTAAAATCATTTTTCATCTCTTTAAAGTCTGCCGTAGCTTCTGTAAATTTTTTATTGATTTTATCCATAGAAACCCTAA
>JAYEOF010000201.1:0-5856 GCA_034722695.1 Campylobacterota bacterium | reverse complement strand
GGTACAGCACATATTGATCCTAAAGAGTTTAGGCTTATGATCAACGGACTGGTTGAAAAACCAATAGTCCTTACACTTGATCAGCTTAAAAGATACCCAAGTGTAACAAGAACACACTTCATTGAGTGTCCTGCAAATGGTGGGCAGGAGTGGAGAAGACCACAGTACAACTCAGTGCAGTTTGCAAAAGGATTTATGGCCTGTGCAGAGTGGACCGGTGTTTACATTAAAACAATTTTGGAAGATCTTGGACTCAAGCCTGAAGCACAATGGATGTTGGCAGAGGGTAGTGACAACTCAGAGATGGGAAGATCTGTACCTATAGATAAGATACTTGATGATGCTATGATCGTATGGGGTCAAAATGGTGAGGCACTTAGACCGGAGCAGGGGTATCCTGCCAGACTGCTTCTTCCAGGATGGGAAGGTAACCTTTGTGTGAAGTGGCTTAAAAGACTGGACTTTGCAGCAGAGCCTTGGTATGCAAAAGAGGAAACATCTAAATATACAGCTCTAAAACCGGATGGAAAAGCGATACAGCACTTCTATGCAAATGAAGTGAACTCTACAGTGACACATCCGTCTCCGGAGAAGCCATGGGATGTTGCAGATCTGAAAGATGGCGATATGATAGAGATACAGGGACTTGCATGGTCCGGTATGGGAACTATTACTGCGGTTGACTTGTCTTTTGATGGGGGTAAAAACTATGTTGAAGCAAGCCTGAAAGGTTTGGTACTTCCTAAGTGTTGGACAAGATGGAGTTATATGCATAAGTATAAAAAGGGTGAAAAATTACTGCTTACATCCAGAGCAATGGATGATGCAGGGTTTATACAGCCTACTGTTGACCAAGAGGTATCGGTAATGGGTGTTGAATCTGTTTACCACAGAAATGCCATAGAGACATGGGAAGTTACAGAAAAAGGGGAGGTAAATCATGTTCAAATTAGATCATAAATTATTATTGTCTGCTGCTGCGGTAGCAACACTATTTGCCACTTCAAGTTTCGCATCTTCAGATGTTGCTAAAAAAGCAGATATCAGTGGTGGTGTGTACTACCCAATAGTTAAAAACAAAACATCTGTTTATCATGTCAATCCTAAAGCGTATGGTCTTAAACTGAACCATGGTAGAAAACCAACAGCAAATGAGTTAAAAGCTTGGGATAAAGATGTCATGCCTGATGGTACCGGCTTGCCTGAGGGTAGTGGTTCTGTTGCTGATGGTGAAGAGCTTTATGAGGCACAGTGTGTGATGTGTCACGGTGACTTTGGTTCCGGTGGCGGTGGCTATCCTGCCCTATCTAAAGGTAGTGGTCCGGACTTGAAAGAGACACTTACAAACAACCGATGGAAAGACCCTGAAGCTGAGGGTCCTGTAAGAGTGTTTGGTTCATACTGGCCGGTAGCTTCGACTATGTGGTGGTACATCAGGGATGCTATGCCTCATACGAAGTCAAAAACATTAAGTGATGATGAAGTGTATGCTTTGACAGCCTATATGTTAAACATCAATGAGATAGAGATAGACGGTGAAGAGGTAGATGATGAGTATGTGCTTGACAGAGAGAAGTTCCTGAAGATCAAGATGCCTAACAGGGACGGTTTTGTTCCAAATATTGATGGACCTGATGCACTTAAAGATGTAAGAGCATTCTATAAGAATCCTAAAAACTATGGCGCTATTAAACTTAAAGACCCATCTAAGAGATGTATGAAGGATTGTCAAGAGCCTTCAGCTAAGGTTGCCAGAGTTCAGGGTGTCGGTATCAGTGACTTCCATCCACCAATGTCTGTGGTGAGAGATCTGCCGGAGGTGAAAGAGAGTGCTGCACATAAGGTAAGCTTTGATGCAAAAGGAGCCTATGAGGCTAGCTGTACGATGTGTCATGGTGCTATAGCTCCGGGAGTAGGCGATAAAGATGGCTGGAAACCGTTTATGGAAAAAGGCCTTGATAAAGTCTATGCCAATGGGATAAACGGGACGAATAAGGGTATGCCTGCACTAGGCGGTTCATCTCTTACAGAGGATGAATTTAAACAAGTTGTTGACTATATGTTAAAGTAAGAGTGAGCAGCTTTTGCTGCACACTTTTACTACACAATAGATTGATAGTATAATAGACAAGGCAAGATGCCTTTTATGATAAAAGTTCAAATTTAAAGGAAATAAAATGAATAGAAGAAAATTCTTTGGATATTTTGGTGCTGCAGCTGCAGCTCTAGCAGTTTTACCTTCAAGCCTAAGTGCTGAGGATTACAGAAAATTAAAGCCAAAAGCGTGGGAAGCACATACTGTGGATGATGCGATCAAAGCACTTTATGGTACAACAGAGATGATAGAGAAAGATGTAAAGCTAAAATTACCAAAAGTAGCTTCAAACGGTGGAGCAGTACCATTGAAATTCAGTACTAAGATCCCTGCAAAAACAGTTGCAGTATTTCAAGATGCAAACCCGGAAGCAGCAGTAGCAGTATATACTGTAGGTAAATATGATATGACCAGCTATAGCTTAAAAATAAAAATGGGTAAATCAGGAACTGTTACTATAGTAGTAGAGGGTCTTGACGGTAAACTTTATGTAGCAAAACAATCTCTTGAAGTTGCTGCGGGTGGTTGTGAAGGTTAATCCTTGACAACAATGCAAAATAGATAATTAAAATATTAAGAAGGAATTTTTATGAAAGTAAAAGCTAAATTAAAAAACAATGTAGTCAAAGTAAAGTTGATGGCTAAGCATGAGATGACAACATATAATCAAGCAGAGAAAAAAACAGGTAATAAAGATGATGCAAACTTCATCACGCACCTTTCTGGAACAGTAAATGATAAAGTAGTGATCGATATCTCTACGAGTCAGTTCTTGTCTAAAAACCCTATCTTTAAATTTGAATTTAAAGGTGATGAGTTTAAAAAAGGTGATAAGCTTATCATGACTTGGACAGACAGAAAAGGCAAAACTGAAACTAAAGAAGCGAAAATCAAATAAGGGGTTTTTATGAAAAAAATTATTATAGCGTTCTCTGCTTTAGTGGGTTTACTTTTTGCGAATGAAGCAGCAGCTCCAAAACAGGAGACAGCAAAAGTAGAAGAGCCAGCTAAAAAAGCAGCGTATGAACCAGAGTTTGAAAAAGTGACCATAGCAGGTGCAGAGATATATGTACTGGGTGATGATAGAGATGAAGCTATTGAAGAGGGACAAATTGACCAGTATTGGTTTGCAGAACTTATCAATAGTGGCAAAGCACTTCCTAAAAATGTTACGCTTGTTGATCTGAGAACAGAAGAGAGATACAAAGCTGAGCATATTAAGGGTGCTACAAATATTACTTTTGATGATAAGACTGAAAAAATGGATCTCTCTAAGTTGCCAAAAGAGGGACTTATTGTTTTTATGTGTAGAAAAGGTATGAAGTCAGTTAATGCTAGAACTACATTGGACGAAGAATTAGCAAAGAGAGTATTTGTTTTCGATGCTGTATATAAGTGTGATGATAAATATAAAAACTGTACATTAACACCGAATGAGGCTTTGTAGTCTATGATTCAAGAGAGCCTGAGCTCTCTTGTCTTCTAAAATATTATAATGCAAAATATAGTAAAAATATTAATAGCCGTATCCTTTGTATTTACTATGGGAAATACAAGTGATATTGATGTTAATAAAATAATACTCCAAGCTAAAGAAGAGAGTAAAAAGATACTCATATTTGTACACTCTCCAAACTGTTCATACTGTAGACGTATGGTAAGTCAAAATTTTCAAGATAAAAATATTTTAGATGCAGTGAAAAAGCATTTTGTTCTGCTCGATGTAGATATTCACGAAAAGGGAACAGTAGTCTATAAAGAGTTTAGAGGAGACAGAAAAGCGTTTGCCGAACATATAGGTGCGGTTGCGGTACCTGCTACACTTTTTATGGATCAAGAGGGTGAAGTTATTTATGATTTTGTAGGGTATAGAAATATAGATGAGTTTTTAACTGAACTGAAATACGTCACTACAAGAAGCTATAAAAATATCTCTGTAGAAGCGTTTAGTGAAGATCTGGAGTTTGAAAAAGATGACTGAAACGGTGTTTAAAGAGGTGGAAAAGGTAGAGAATATCAAAGAGGTTATTAAAAACCTTTTTGATGTTGAGTTAGATATATCCGGGGGATGGGGATATGACGATGAGAGTGCCTTGACCATTAACAGTCTTGATATACCCATGGGACAGTTTATGAATCTGTTTGCAACACTTAGAACCAACCTGGAGATGAATTTTAACAAGAGCCCTGAAGAGCGATATGGTGGTATAAACCTCTCTTTGCAAGAAGAGAAAAGTATGGAGAAAAACGGTAATAGATATGACATTGCTACATTTGAAATATCTGCAATGAATGAAAAAAGATATGCTGAGTTTATCAAAGAGTACAAAGAGAATTATGGTAAAAAAGCGTTTGATCTAAATGACCATTTTGGTAGACGAAAAGAGGCTACACTTATAAGAATAGTTGAGTGTTGGTTTGTACAGGAGACGGAAGATGCAAAATAGAGGAAGCGTTTTAAAACTATTTATATCAGAGTCCGGAAAAAGTGGGAGAGTTGAACAGTCACAACTCTCACTGGATGCAAATGGTGTCTTAAACGATAAGTTCTACGGTAAAGATGTAGAGAGATCTGTGCTTATCTCTTCTATAGATAGTTATAAATTGACAATGGAGCATAATATTGAAATGAAGTATGGAGATCTTGGAGAAAATATTGTTGTTGATTTTAATCCCTATGCTCTGCCGGCCAACACGCCTATAAAAATTGGAGATGCGGTACTGGAGATAATCCAACGCTGCACACTTTGTAAAAGCCTATCCAAGATAGACAGCAGAGTCCCAAAACTTCTAAAAGATGACAGAGGTGTGTTTGCAAAAGTGATCAAAGCAGGTACGATTGACCAAGAATCAAAAGTTAACTATTAAGGAATAAGATGAAAAAGATATTACTATTTGCAGCAGCAGTTGCTTTATTGCTTACAGCAAACTATGCAAATCAACCAAAAACTATAAAAGCATTTGATTATAAACTGGAACCTAAAAAAGTGAGCGAAAATGTATGGTGCTTCTTTGGTGCACTTGAAGGTCCCAACAAAAGCAATGCCGGTGCAATGGTAAATACCTGTTATATCAAGACAAAAGACAGTTTTGTAGTACTTGACAGTGGTCCCTCTTATGAGTATGCAAAGCAGTCATATGAGCAGATGAGTAAGATAGCAAAGTTGCCAGTGAATAATGTTATTTTAAGTCATGACCATGATGATCATTGGCTGGGAAACAGCTTTTATAAGGAAAAGTTCAATGCCAAACTGTTAGGACCACATAGTATAAACACGAATTATAAAGAGGGTGATGAGACCAGAATGTTCAGGGTATTGCCAAAAGAGGCGATCAAAGGTACGAAGATCATCAAGGTTGATAAAAGTTATGAGAAGAGTCAGTTGATCTCCATAGGTGGTGAAATGTTTGAAATAGTTGTTATGGGAAGAAAAGCACATACGCAGGATGACTATTTTGTCTATATGCCAAAAAGAAAGGTGCTTTTTGCCGGTGATCTGGCAATGAACGGGCGTATCACTTCCAATAGAGACGGGTCACTGCTAGGGCAGATTAAAGCAGTTGAGATGATGAGAAGCAGAGAGTGGGATATTTTGGTGCCCGGTCACGGATTTAACGTAGGAAAGAGTGCTTTGGATGAAGCAGAACGTTATTTTACACTGCTGCATGAGGGTGTGGTTAAGGCGCTTGAAGATGATGTGGAGATGACGGATATCGGTTCTGTAGTGACCATGGAAGAGTTTAAAGACAAGGCGATGTTC
>JAYEOF010000200.1:0-5940 GCA_034722695.1 Campylobacterota bacterium | reverse complement strand
GGCTAACCCCGTATTAAAACTCATAAGAAGCAATAACCCTAAAATACTTGACATCACTTTTATCACCTTTATAATTTATATCCTCAAAACGTACGAACAGTGAAGTTTCCACATTGAAACGGTGTTTTGTAGTATGCATCAAAATCATCACCCCGTTAATTACATCGGGGTTGTATCTGAAGTTGTAAGCCATATAAATACAGCTTACATTAAATGGTAAGAAGAGTTAGAACTTATAGCCACCGATAAGTCTAAGGGCAGATATTTCATCTTGCTGGTCAAGATCAACATACTCATATGTACCTGTAAAATAGTAACCATCAGGGTGATTGTAGCTTACACGCAGACCATAATTTTGCTGATAATCCTGACCTTCACCATTACTCGAAGAGATAGAATATGTAGGGTCAAGATCAAAGTAAGTATATCTGGCACCTACCCATAAACCTTCAACACCCTGTTTGCCAAGATCATAACCCACTTGTGCTTTATAAGAATTTGCATTGGTCAGATCACCGGCTTCAAAAAAGTGAAATATCATACCATTTGCCAGATATGGGTAACCACCCCAGGCACCAAGTGTTGCTCCTACACCGGGTCCATCAGTATAGAATGCTGCACCCGTTGACAAGTCAAATCCATTATCAAACTTACCATCAAACCTGAGAGAGTATATACTGTAATCTATTGGGGTATAAGTATTACCGCCAACATCTTTAAAGTTTATCAATTGAGCTCCGGCAACATAAGATCCACCACTAAACTTTCCCGTGTAGTCATACTGTGCAAAGAGTGTATTATAGAGATCTACAGCATAGTAATCCCAAATTTGAAAGTTATGTTCATCTTTTTCATAGTTGAACATCGCTGCCCACATACCTGCATCACCGGCATTGTCTTTGTCTCTTTGATCCACATATGACTGGTCGGCTATAGAGTGAAAACGGTGTGCATCAGCTGCACCACCATCCCATACACCAGCCATTTTATAGACATATCCACCTGCAAAAGCTATATTTTCAATCGTTGTATTTTTGTAGTATGCACCCTGAAAAGTATTGGCAAACAGGTACCAGTCATCTGCATCCACCATAGGTGTAGAGAGTTCATAATTACCGGCAAGGAAAATATGACCATTATTCACATACTTAACATACGCTTCTTGCAATATAGCATAAGAGCTTCCATCTCCAAAAGCAAAAGTTCTACTTTCATAGATCTCATCATTAATACCAAAATCAGTTACTCCCCCGCCAGTGATCTTAAAAGAAAAACCGTTATATTCTGGAGAAGTTATAGAAATCTTAGGAATGAAATAAATACCTTTTGAATCTTTATGGCCTTTATTAGTATTTGGGTTAAAGTTTTCAGGATCATTACTATAGTCATAGTTCACATAACCGATTCTCATATCACCTGTAACTTTCCATCCGTCACCTAACAGATATCCATCTTTTTTTTCATCAGTATGGGTCACTGTTTCATAGGCATGATCAGCATCCGGTACATCAGTTTGAACAAGAGATTCCGCAGCATTCAGGGATGTACCAACAACAGGAAGCAGTGCCAGCAACAACGTTTTAGAGTAAGAGAGTTTCATCTTCTACTCCTTTTACTGTGCAAATGGGTTAATACCCAGCTTGTCTATAATGTAGGCTGCTGCCAGCTGTCCACGAACAGAGTTTCCGAACTTATCTAATGGTGGTGAAACGACACCTATTCCCATTTTTCCAGGAACTACCGCAAGTATACCTCCTCCAACACCGGATTTTGCAGGTGTACCGGTTAAATATAACCAGTCTCCGGCATTGTCATAAAGACCTGCTGTTGCCATTACTGCCAACATTTCAGGTACATACTCTTTATCAAGCACTTTCTTCCCTGTTACAGGGTTTACACCATCATTGGCAAATGTTGCAGCCATGACACCAAGGTTATGCGCAGAGACATTCACAGAACACTGTTTTGTATACACTGTAGTAGCCTCAAGTGGGTCAGAACCCATTCTCCCACGTGCATCTAGTATTTTTGAGATCGCCTGATTGTTTTTATTGTCATTTACTTCTGAGATATACACTTCTTCATTGAAGCTTAGTTTTGTTCCTGCAAAATCATCCATATTGCTGTAGATCTTGTCCCATCTCTCTTTTGAGTCTTTCGCCTCTACCCATGAAGTAGCCTGAATTGCACCTGCGTTTACAAATGGGTTTGAAGCTGAACCGCCATGCAGTTCAATGGCAATAATGGAGTTAAATGCCAAACCTGTTGCATTCACCCCAATTTTTTCCTGAAGAAATTTCTCACCTTTTTCCTGTATAACTTTTGCAGCAGTGAATACTTTTGAAATAGATTGGATAGATACTTTTGCATCTGTATCTCCGATCTCATATACTTTGCCATCCGGAGTTACCAAAGTAATACCAAATATTTTAGAGTCAACTACTGCAAGTGCTTTAATGTAGTCTGCATTCTTACCCTCTTGATTGTCTTTAAACTTTTCATATGCTTCTTTAAGAACAGCGTTTATACGTTCTTCAGTTAAAGTTGTTTTTTGAATCGCCTCAGTTTTCACTTCAGTAGTCAAAGGGCCTTTTGCTTGGACAGGTGTAGCATTCATTAATATAAGTGATGCACACGCTATAGAAAGTGTCAGCACGCCTCTCTTAATTAAACCCGATTTTTGAATCTCTTTTTTCATTTTATCTCCTTTTATTTGATTTCATTATAGCATGCTGTGAACATTATCCATACGATACCAATAGTAAGAAATATGGTGGTATTTAATAATGTAACGATACATACCACCCTATATTAAAACATCATGATCAAACTACCTGCAATGACCAATAATACATTGGCAAAGGCATAGGTACCGGTATATCCAAGTGCCGGTACCGGGCTTTTAGCTTCTTTGATGACCACGCTTAATGCAGCCCCACTCGTCATCGCACCGGTGATAGCACCAAAGATCAGCGCAGGTGAGATTTTTAAAATTTTATGTCCCACTGCATAACCGACCAGGATCGGGATGATCGTTACACATATACCTGCAGCCACTAATACAAACCCATTTTGTTGCAGTGTCTCCATAATACCACTTCCCGCACGCATACCAACAGCCGCCATAAAGAGTAAGAGACCAAACTCCATCAAAAACCATCTTGTTGCTTCGGGAAGCTGCCCAAAGGTCGGCTTTATACTCCTGCGATATCCGATAAAGAGCCCGGATGCCAACAAACCTCCGGCAGACCCCAAGCCGATCGAAACCCCACCAAGTGTCACAGATAATGATCCGATCAACAATCCGATGATAATACCAAAAGAGAGCGTAACCATATCTGTCTCGACTCCGGCACGTTCAATCTGCCCCATATACTCACCCATAGCTTCGATCTGATGGGGAGTACCAATCACCGTAAGAACATCATTCTGTTCCAATCTGGTTCCTTCATCATGTGGAACATGTTTGCCTTTACGACGAAGTTCCATCAGTAAGAGACCAAATCTTCTGTGTATTGATACCTCTGCGAGTGTATGATCTATGATATCACTGTTAGTGACGACAACCTGCGCTGTGTCCTGAACATCTTCACCCTTCCACTCAGGTGAGATCTCTTCACCTATCTTGGAGATCTTATTCGTAAAATACTTACGTGGACCCAACACTTCGACAATATCTCCCGACTCCAGACCCTGCTCATCAACAGGGAAGAAATTTTCATTACGTTTCACCTTGACTACAGACATCTTGTCCCAATACTGATCTCTCAACTCTTCCAGACTCATATTCTTGATCTCCGGGTTTGTGATACGATACGTTCTAAGTACAATGTTTTCCGGTAAAGATGTACTCTCTTGCTTACTCAGTTCAAAATTCTCTGCTTCTTTTACAAGGTCAATTTTTAACAGTTTAGGCAAAAACCTGATCATAGAGATCAAACCGACCAAACCAAAGATATAGGTGACAGCATATCCCATGGCAATATTATCAATGATCTGATCTTCACTCCACCCTTCAACCAATTTGACAGAACCGGCATGTACTGCATCCTGAGCAGCAGCCAATGTTGGGGAACTTGTCAACCCACCAGCAAGTAGCCCAGCAGACATTCCCGGTGGCAAAGAGAGCATATTCGCCCATAGTGCAGCGATGACAAAACCAGTAAGACCTACTGCGACCGAGAGTACAAAATACTTAAGTCCATCCTGTTTCAAAACAGCCACAAATCCAGGACCGGCCTGATATCCAACTGAGAAGATGAAAAGAGCAAATCCTGTCATCTGTGCGGCAGGTGTGATACGAAACCCAAAATATCCAAAGATCAATCCTGCAAAAAGAACTCCCGCTACTGATCCAAGAGAGAAACTGCCTATACGTATATTACCGATAAGGTAACCTATACCCAGTACCAAAAAGAATACTATTGATGCATGACTGTTTAAAAATGTAAGTATCCATTCTGCGAAATTTTCAAGACTCATGTTGTATCCTTGTTTATTATATTTTTAGATTAACTACTCTTTATACTTTGTGATGCAAAAGCCTGTGAATCCAAAATGATCAATGCAATTATAACACTTGTTTTATACTATTTAAGGTTCACAACCCTCTCCTTATGTGATCAGCAAGATCCAAGCTGTACCTACCGTAAGGAATATAGTAGTATTTACCAAAGTAACAATACCACCAACTCTATAGACCTCACCTGGTTCCAGATAACCACTACCAACATAGATCACATTCGCAGATGAACCCTGAGGGGTAATGATCGCGTTGAAGTTAGTAGCAAAAAGAAGCATCAGTGCCATCAGTTCCGCTGGAACACCTGCCCCAACAGCCACACCTAAAAATACGGTGAAAAGTGCCAGCATCTGAGCGGTCTGAGATACAAAGAAGTAGTGTATAAGGACATATGAGATGATAAGAAGCACATAAGCCATCGGCCATGACATTCCTTCTACCATTGTCGCAGCATTGTCTCCTACCCATCCCATAAAACCAAACTTATTAAGATAAACAGACATAGCATAGAGGATGGCAAACCAGACAAGTGTTCCCAAAGCCTGACCCTCTCCACTAAGATCTTTCATTGTAAAGATGTTAGTGAGCATTAAGATACCCAATCCAAGGAAAGCTACTGCTGTTTTATTGATCTCCGGAACAAAAGAGGAAGCGATCCATAGACCGACCATACCGATAAAGACACCTGCCATGATCTTCTCATTCTTATGTACAGGACCCATCTTATCCAAAGCATCCTGTGCGATCTGTGGAGCATCAGGTGTCTCTTTTACTTCAGGAGGATAGACTTTCATTAGAACGCGTGGTATTAAAAAGTAAAGAACAAGCACTGGTACTGCAGCAGCTATCGCCCATGAACTATAAGTAATATTGACACCAAACTCTTTTGCCATTTTAGCTCCGGCAGGGTTAGCCGCCATTGCTGTAAGCCAGAGAGAGGAGGAGATAGTAAGCCCTGCCATAGAAGACATCATCAGATAAGAACCCAATTTTTTACGTGTTCCGTCTACTACTTTGGAGTCACTGTCTGCCGCCAAGGCATTCACGATCGGGAAAAGTACACCCGATCTGGCTGTATTACTCGGAAAAGCAGGTGCGATGAACATATCAGCTGCGATAATAGAGTAAGAGAGACCCAAACTCGTTTTCCCAAATTTTCGGATGATCAAAAAAGCGATCCGTTTACCCAACCCGGACTTGATCACACCACGTGCAATAAGGAATGCCACGATAATAAGAAGGATCCAATCCTCTGCAAAACCGCTAAATGCCTGTTTTGCCGTCAAGGTACCTGTGAGGATAACAGCAGAAACACCTAATATCGCAGCAGTAAAGATAGGCATAGAATTAAGTATGACCGCAAAAATAACTGTAATAAATATAGCAAAGAGATGCCAAGCCGTTTGAGAGGTAAATTT
>JAYEOF010000199.1:0-5966 GCA_034722695.1 Campylobacterota bacterium | reverse complement strand
ATGGGGAAAATATCATACGATCATATTCAAGAGATTCTTGATAGTTTTAGCGATAAAAACAGAGCATTGGAAACAGTAAAAAATTTGTTAGCATCGAATGGATACACTGAGCATCATGATGAAGAAAGACTTTTGTTTATTAATTCTTCAGGCAGCCATACACATACAATAGATATAAACTTAAAAAAATATACTGAGGAAAAAAATATACAAAAATCGGAAAAACAAGCTCTTACTGCAACCAAAGTAATAGATGATCAACCAAAACAAAAAGATATCAATGATATTGTTGACACAATACTAAAATATCACAAGATGCTAGGAGAAGGAAGTATCACACAAGAAGAATTTTATAATATTAAAAAGGATTTACTTAGCTGAAATAGCTAATGCATTATTATATTAATTTTTGATTTTTTAAATCATATGATAAAACTTTGTAGAAAACAAAAACTGATGATTTGAATCTTGCAATTTTTTGTTACTATTTGGTATCATTGTCACGTTGAACCTTCTAAATAACATTAGATACTTATTAAATTCAAGAATCAATTTATGAGTATAATTAAAAAGGAATCTCCCATCGAAGCTACACCTTTGCACTGGTTTTATGGTTATCTTCTCGTTATTGTAGGTGGAGTACTTCTCTTTTCGGCTATCACGCATATACTCTATCAGAAACGATCACCTACGAGTATGATGTCGTGGATGATGGCAATTGTTTTTGTACCATTTATAGCAGTGCCTCTCTACTTTCTCATCGGAATTCGTAAGAGAGAGAACAAATATACCAAAGCCACTATCCAACTTCATGGAGCACATGAAAAAGATATTCATATTCCACTCAACTCTAATAATGCACTGAGCAGCATCTTGGAGAAAAACAGTATCCCTTCTGCGACAAAAGGTAATCATTATGAGTTGATTACTAAGGATACAGAAGCATATACACGACTGATGGAAGAAATAGAAAAAGCAACCATCTCGATAGAATTGGGAACCTATGTTTTCAGCTATGATACGACAACACAAAAGATCTTGAAAGCTTTGACAAAGAGAGCAAGTGAAGGGATACAGGTACGACTGCTTCTTGATGTTGTCGGTTCACTTGGATCATATATCTGGCAAAAGCACTTTCAGGAACTACGAGATGCAGGCGGAGAGGTGGGATTTTTTATCCCTATTATGAGTCGACCTTTTCAGGGCTATATCAATCTGCGTAACCATCGTAAGATCTATCTTTTCGATAGAAAAAGGCTACTGAGTGGAGGGATGAATCTGAGTGATGAATACTTGGGTGAAGAGAACAGTACAAAACGATGGGACGACATTCTTTACTATCTGGAAGGGCCTGCGGTCTTTGGCTTTTATCAGATTTTTCACAATGATTGGAACTATGCAACAGGTAAGGAAGAGCAGATTGAACTTGATTTCTCTCTTGAACCTGTAGAGGCTACGGGTGACAGTATTGTTCAAGTTGTACCCTCCGGTCCAGATATCCCCACCGATGCACTCTATGAAGCACTGCTCAATGCTATCTACACCTGCAAGAAACGTATCTGGATCGTAACACCTTATTTTGTTCCTGATGAAAATATTGTGCAGGCACTCATCATTGCTCAACACAAGGGTATTGATGTCAAACTCATCACCCCCAAAGACTCTGACCACTGGATAGCAGATCTTGGGAGAAGTCCCTATATGCGTGAACTTGATGCTATCGGAGTAGATGTACTCTTATATGAGGGGGAGATGCTCCATGCCAAGGCCATACTCTTTGATGATGTGGGTGGGATGGTCGGCTCTGTCAATATTGATAATCGCAGTCTCTTCTTGAACTACGAGATCGTTACTTTTGCCTATTCACCTCAGTTTATAGACAGTATCGAATCATGGATGCAGGTACTGATGAAGAACTCTACACAAGGGATGCAAAAACCCACTAAATTACGTGAAGCAGTGGAGAATATGATGAAAGTCTTCGCTCCACTACTGTAATGAGACCACAGCACAATGTTTAAGCCCTCACGCCTTCATCACTCAGCCTGTCATGACCATTGCCATTCAAGTATACCGGACACCTTTGGAGTACTCTGCTGGAATGTCTATAAAAACAATCGAAAGCATCCAAGGTTTCAAGATTTTTTACATAAAGAGGTGGAACAGAGAGCTGTTGATTTCATTCTCTTTCAAGAAGCAAGTTTTCGTGATAATCACCATTTTGAACTACCTTATTTTTCTTTTGATGCAGCAGCTAACCTAGAGTTTAGAGAAGAGTTCTATGGGGTTTTGACAGCAAGTAAAATAGAATCAACTCATGCTCAAGCTTATCTTTCAGAGGGGAGAGAGAGTATATTTGGACCACACAAGAGCCTACTATTGAGTGATTACTCCTTTGATGATGGCGGCTCCCTGCTTATCCTCAATGTCCATGCGATCAACTTCCGGGAAAACCAACGCTACAGCAAAGAGCTTGAACGGTTTCTTAACTTGCTTAAAGAACATAAAGGGCCTATGATCCTTGCCGGGGATTTTAACAGTTGGAACAAGAAACGCATGGAGAAACTCCAGAAAATTGCGGAGAGACTCTCCCTTGCATCAGTAAGCTTTGAGAAGACAGGCAAGGTTAAATCCTTTATGGGGAAAGATCTGGATTTTGTTTTTTATCGTGGGTTGGAATTGGTAGAAGCAGTGGTGATCGATGATCATAAACTCTCCGATCACAACCCTCTGTTCGTACGTTTCAAGAGAAAGCCGATCAAAACTTCTTAAGTACTTTTAGAAGTTAAGATCGAATGAGTTTAACTCATCTTTTTGAGGTAGATAACACTAAGGGGCGGCAGTGTCACATGTAACATATTTTTTCGTCCATGATGCACTTTAGCACGTGATTTTATAGGTGCATCATTGGTGATATTCCAACCGTCAAACTCTGATGATTGGGAATTAAATATCTCTTCATAGAGCCCTTTACTTGGCAAACCGATCGGATAATCTTTATGGATCTTGTCAGAGAAGTTACAAATGACAATGATAGGCTTATCTCTTTTGCTGCCTTTACGGATAAATGAGATGACATTGGCCTGATAGTCATTTTCATCGATCCATTCAAAACCTTCAGCTTCTACATCATTTTTATAAAGTGATGGTTCAGTTTGATAAAGTTTATTAAGCGTTTTCAAGAGCGTATTTATCCCTTTATGTTGTGGATACTCCAGTAAATGCCAGTCAAGACTCTGTTCATAGTTCCACTCGGCAAATTGAGCGATCTCTCCTCCCATAAAGAGAAGCTTTTTACCTGGATGGGCGATCATAAAAGCATAAAGTGCTCTGAGATTGGCAAACTTTTGGTTGTTGTCACCTGGCATTTTATTGATGAGTGAACCTTTCATATGAACGACTTCATCATGGCTTAACGGCAGCATATAGTTTTCATTGTACATGTACACAAAACTGAAGGTAAGATTTTCATGATGGTGTTGGCGATAGATCGGATCAATTTTCATATATTTAAGCGTATCGTGCATCCATCCCATATTCCATTTGTAACCAAATCCCAAGCCACCTTGACTGACAGGGCTGCGACTTACCATTGGGTAGTTTGTAGACTCTTCAGCGATCATCATAATATCATCAAAGGCGTCGTAAACACTGGTATTAAGCTGTTTTAAGAACTTGACTGCTCCTCTGTTCTCATTGGTACCATCCTCATTAGGGATCCACTCTCCCTCTTCTCGTGCATAGTCAAGATAGAGCATGGACGCCACTGCATCAACACGTATCCCGTCAAGATGATATTTTTCAAGCCAGAACATTGCAGAACTGATCAGAAAGGCACGGACTTCATTACGGTCATAGTTGAAAATAGCACTTTTCCATTCGGGATGATACCCTTTACGCGGGTCTTCATGCTCGTAAAGGCAGGTACCGTCAAAATTCATCAGCCCATGTCCATCAGTAACAAAGTGCGAAGGTACCCAGTCAAGAATGACACCGATGCCATGCTCATGCATGATATCTACAAAATGCATGAACTCCTGCGGTGTTCCATAGCGTGATGTCGGAGCAAAATAACCTGTGACCTGATATCCCCAAGAGCCTTCAAAAGGAAACTCTGTGATAGGTAATAGTTCCACATGGGTGAAGTTCATCTCATTAAGATAGGAAGCTAAGGCTGTTGCAGCTTCTGTATAGTTTAAAAAGCGATTTTCCTCTTCTACTTTACGTTGCCATGAACCCAAATGCACTTCGTAGATCGAAATAGGTGCTTTATGCGAATTTTTTTTACGACGTGAACGCATCCATGCTTTGTCATTCCACTCATAGTTGCTAATATCCCAAACACGTGATGCCGAACTTGGTGCGACTTCAGCATAAAAAGCGTAAGGGTCAGCTTTGTCGGCATTCGCATTTTCTTCTTCACTGTCAATATGATATTTATAGGTTGTTCCCTGATCAACCCCTTCTATAAAGCCATCCCAAATACCGGAACCATCAGCACGAAGCTGGAGTTTGTGGCTTCTGTCGTTATAGTCATTAAAGTCACCACGTACATAAACACCTCTGGCATGAGGTGCCCAAACTGCAAAATAGGTTCCGCTGCGACCTTCACGTTCCATAAGGTGTGCACCTAAATGATCATAAAGTTTTGCATGAGTTCCCTCTTTAAAGAGGTAAATATCGAGCTTGGTAAAACGGCTAACATCATAATGTATAGAGTGTGACATAGTTAATTCCTTTCTATTGAAACGCCAAAGCGCTGTGTAATACTGTATCGATACATCTCTTCATAAGATTTAGCTGCAACTTCCCAGCTAAACTGCTTCTTCATTGCATTTTTTACAAGTTGCTTCATTCCCTTTTTGTCATTATAGTACGTATCTACTGCCCATTTCACTGTTCCGTACAAGGCTTCAGCAGAAGCTTCATAGAACTTAAATCCGTCACCTCTTCCGGTATAAGGCTCGTAATTCTCAATAGTATCATCCAAACCACCTGTCGCACGAACGATCGGCAGAGTTCCGTAACGTAGACTGTAGATCTGGTTCAAACCGCAAGGTTCAAAGAGTGAAGGCATCAAAAAGAAATCACTTCCCGCTTCGATTTGATGTGCCAGATCATTTCTATACCCTATATACGTTCCAAATTTTTCCGGATAGATAGAGGCAATATGACTGAAAAAGTTTTCAGCCCACTTTTCACCCGCCCCCAAGAGAACGATCTGAATATCCATCTCCAAAAGTCCTCCGATCGCTTCAGCCAGCAGGGAAATACCCTTTTGATCCGCCAGTCGTCCAACCAAACCGATCACGGGGACATCTTTACGCTGCGGCAAGTTGAATGTCTTTTGCAACTCTTTTTTACAAATCTTTTTACCTGCCATCTTATTAATGTCATAATTAGAAGGAATAAGTGTGTCTACTGCCGGACTCCACTCCTCATAATCCACACCATTCAAAATACCAAAGAGTTTTGTGCCATGGTGAGAGATCAAATCTTCTAGCCCCCAGCCAAATTCGGAAGTGCGGATCTCATCAGCGTATTTTTGACTTACTGCGTTAATGGCATTTGAATGAACAATTCCCCCTTTTAAAAGGTTTATCCCATCAAACTCTTCCAACTCATCCGCAGTAAAATGCTCCCAGCCGATACCTAGAACATCCATAGCACCCTTGTAGAACTGGCCTTGATGCTGAAGATTGTGGATACTCAATACAGAGGCTGTACGTTCAAAGTTAGGATCTTGTGCATACACTGTATTTAAAAAGATCGGCATGGCTGCAGTATGCCAGTCGTTTGCATGGATGATATCCGGATTAAAATGCAATTTTTTAGCCAATTGCATCGCTGCACGGGAAAGAAAGATAAAACGGTTGTCATTGTCGCTGAAAGCAATGCCATTCTCATCATAGAGACCTTTTCGCCCAAAGTAACGCTCATGTTCAATAAAGTAGATCGGCACATCA
>JAYEOF010000198.1:0-5977 GCA_034722695.1 Campylobacterota bacterium | reverse complement strand
GCCATTAAAATACCAAAAAAACTGAAAAAATAATCCGATCCGCTGGGTAGCATGATCGCGACTGGTTCTGCAGGTTTAAGTTCATATTGTTGCAAAGCAGCAGCTACTTTTTCGGCACCTGCCTCGAGTTCGGCATAGGTGATAACCTCTCCATCTCCGTCATCCTGGTAGAGTTGGATATGAGGGCGATCGGGATGCTGTGCTACATGCCACCGAAGTACATCCACCAGAGTCTGCGCTTCGATGGGTGCGACTGTAGCTTCGCCCAATGCTACCGCAGAAATTTCTGAAGTCGGCAGGTGCGCATAAGGTACCTCTTTGCCAAGCAATGTTCGCAAGAGGTCCCTCGGCGTCTCGGCCTCTGCATAGGTACGTTCCGGCAGCGCAAGCTTGAATGACGTTTCAACCCGGGCGATCAGCTCGACACGTGAGAGGCTGTCGAGCCCGAGCTCTTTTTCAAAACTGCTGTCAAGGGTAATACGTTCTACGTGAGGATGATGTGGATGAATTTCTGAAAGAAGATCACCTATCACCTGTAACAGTGTTTCTGCTCTTTTATCTGATTTGTGCTTTGCATCATGTTCCATACTATTAAACTACTTTCCGGTAACTGGGTTATAATAATCATAGCAGATTAAAAATTAGAGATAGTACTATTGTGTGTAATGAAGCAAAACACATATATTGATTCGATATAGTTGAGAAACATAATTCTGGATAATAGTCTGTTTTTATTAGCAGAGTTGTAAGCGGTTTTGTCTGCTCTGCTTTGGATATTTGGGCATTTAGTGTCTCTACTTTTATCTACAATACTTCGCCAAGAATGCATTCAACTGGTTTGCAAATGCATGGGCATCTTTTTGTCCAAAGGATTTTGGTCCACCTGTCATCTCTCCACTCTCTCTTATGCTTTCCATAAGATTTCTCATAGCCAGGTATTGTTTTATGTTGTCTATAGAGTAGAGTTCGCCTCTGTGGTCTATAGCGTGAGCATTTTTGCCTATGATCCTGTCAGCTAAAGGGATATCGGCAGTGATGACCAAGTCACCTTCTTCACATAACTCTACGATAAGATGATCGGCTTCATCTGCACCCTGTTCTACAATAATGTATTCAATATGTTTAGATTTTCCTACGTTGATCTTTTTGTTAGCTATGACTTTAGTGCTGATAGCCAGACGTTCGATGCTTCTTAGAACAATAGGCTTGAGGAGATTAGGGAAGGCGTCTCCATCGATGAAGAGGGTCACAGTATCTCTTTAACACGTCCAACTTCACCGGTGTTTAGACGTACTTTTATACCATGAGGATGGGTAGGGGAGTTTGTAAGGGTCTTCTGTACTTTACCATAAGTTAAATACCCTGTAGATTGGTCTTCTTTGAGTACTATTCCTACATCTAAACCGTACTTGATATTGCTGCGTTTTGTACCATCTTTTACAGACATTTTATACCTTTGACTCGTAGTTAAGTACTTTTTTCACGGTATCTATTGAACAAAAGAAAAGAGCATCAAACAGAGGGTTGAGTTTTGTTGTATTTTCATCTATCACATCAAAAGGTTGGAAGAAAAACCCTGAACCATCTTCTTTATCTGCCGGTTTTACATTGAAAACGATAGGTTTAAGAGTACGTACAACATTGAGAATTTTTTTATAATTTTTTGCATCTTTGGCTGGCAGTAGGTTCTCCTGTTTACTTTCGTTTACACGGGCCTTCAGTAGAAGTTGAAGTTTATCGTTAAAGATGACCTTGTTCCACTTGATCGTTCCTAGCTCAATGTCAAATTCACTGTTCCCAGCCACTAAAGGATGAGGATTTGTCTCACGGATCGCTTCGAGAAGCTGTAAAAAGAAGTTTTTTCCGCCAAAGTTGTTTGCACAGAGGAGTAGTTTTTCATGATGAAGCTTTTTTTCTTCATCTGTTAAGGTATTGAAGTCACACATAGTAGCTCTTTATATTAATTTGTGCAATTATACCCGAATTTGTATCTATACCTTAGATTAATTAACTTTCTATATAATTATAACAATTATAAGTGATAGGAAAAAGTATGGGAAAACAACCAGAAGAGATAGAAGAGCTGGTTCTCGCAGATAAAGAACATAAATATGCCCGTTATGCAGATGTAGATAAAGAGCAGCTTGAAAAAGATATAGATGCGATCAAAGAGACTATGGCACCTCCTGGTGAAGAGGATTTTCAACACCTTTTAAAGCTTGAGCGTTGGGGTAGAATGTTTACTTTTTCAGGCTATGGACTTATAGCTCTGTTGAGCCTTGTTGAACTTCTTTCCGGAGGGTTAAGTGGAATTGTATTCTGGCCACTAGCCATTGTTGCAGCGCTTCTCATAAGCACGGGAAATGTTGCAAGGTGGGCAGATGTCACACACCCTATACTTCATGGAGCATATGATAAAGTACCGAATATCCCGGAGCGATATACTAAAAAGTATTTTGCTAAAGGTGCAAGACGTTATGTAGATTGGTTAGACTGGATCAAACCTCAGGCTTGGGAGTATGAACACAATATCATGCACCACTATCATTTAGGTGAGACTGAAGACCCGGATAATGTAGAGAAGAACCTTCAGTGGCTTATCCAATCCAAAACACCAATGTTTCTTCGTTATGTTATCGTCTATGGATTTGCAGGTATGTGGAAATTTCTTTATTATGCACCAAACACACTCAGAATACTGGAAAACAAAAAAAATAGAGATCAGCAAAAATTAGAGGTCACAGACTATGAACTTGATCCTCGTACTAAAAATGGCTTAGAGCTTTGGATGGAGTATTATTTACCTTATGGAATTATCAAATTCATAGTATTTCCATTACTCTTCTTCCCGTTAGGAACAGAGGCGATATTTAATGCTTTTA
The DNA here is from genome assembly GCA_034722695.1 of Campylobacterota bacterium. Lineage (GTDB taxonomy): Bacteria > Campylobacterota > Campylobacteria > Campylobacterales > Sulfurovaceae > Sulfurovum. Next base: position 3,095 of record JAYEOF010000198.1, on the reverse strand, counting down.
TTATCATTCTTTTAGCAGAATTTTTTGCTAATCTACACTCATTTTTGGTTATCGTACCCAATCACTCAGCAGAAGATATCTATATGTTCAATGAGCCACATAAGAGTACGGGAGAATTTTACCTTAGACAGATCATGGGTTCTGTAAATTATAATACAGGTTCTGATTTTAAAGATTTTGCACACGGTTTCCTAAACTACCAAATAGAGCATCACCTCTTCCCAAATATGCCGCACAGCTACTACCAGAAGATGCAGCCTATCGTCAAAGATATTTGTAAAAAGCATAACCTTGAGTACAGACAAGAGTCGGTGTTTAAACGTGCGCTTATGAGTATAGAGCTTATGGTAGGAAAAACAAAACTATTAAGAGTAGATGGCATATAATCTATGAGTACAGAGGATAGACTGGCACGTATAGATGACAGTCTGTCTCGGAAACAACCCACTCTTCAAATCATGCTTGACAATGTTCACAGCTCCCAAAATCTTTCAGCAATCATTCGCTCCTGTGATGCTGTAGGTGTACTTAACATCTACTACAGTACTAAGGAAAACGAAACTCTTCGCATACATAAAACCATCACACAGGGTGCACACAGATGGATGCATCGTTACCGTATGAACGATGCGCATAAAGCAGCCTTTCTAAAAGAAAAGAAAGCTCAGGGGTTTCAAGTGGTAGTAACACATCTTGAAGAACGTGCCGTCTCTTTTAGAGAGATAGACTATACCAAGCCTACACTCCTTGTCATGGGAAATGAAAAAGAGGGTGTTTCTCCTGAAGTGATAGAAATGGCCGATGAAGTTATCATCATTCCTATGCAGGGAATGGTACAAAGTCTTAACGTCTCAGTAGCCACTGCACTCATACTCTATGAGGCTCAAAGACAACTTGAAAATGCAGGAAGATATGATGAACCAATGCTCAGTGAAGAAAAAAGAGAAGAGATAAAAGCTGCATGGATCTACCGTGATACCGTAGCACGAAGAAGTAAGGGGCAGATACCTTTGGAGTTCAAAGAAGAGATCATTGCCTACGACCAGGAAAATAATATGCTATAATTTCTCATAGTCGTACTTACCCAGACAGGAGAAGATATGAAAGAGATCGAACGTAAATATCTACTGAACAGATCTATTCTGGAATTCTTGGATCAAACTTCTACAAGCCATAAGAAAATAACCCAATTTTATATAAAAGTAACACCCCATAAGTCTGTGCGTTTTCGAAAATATGGTAGCCGGTACTATAAATGTACTAAGTATGGTTTAGGGGGTGTCAGGGAAGAGATCGAAAAAGAGATTTCCCAAAAAGTGTATAAAAAAAACCTCAAAAAGCGTATTGGCAGAAGTATCAAAAAGGTACGTTATCTTTTTAAACTGCAGAGTGATGAATACAGTGTTGATGTTTATAAAAAATCGTTTGTAGACCTTTATGTCATGGAGGTTGAGTTTGAGAGCATAGCAGCGTATGAAAATTATCTGCTGCACTCTACACTTGAAACATATGTTGAAAAAGAGGTAACAGATGATGAAGCCTATAAAAATAAGAACTTAGCACTTTTTGGTCTTCCGTATGAAGAGAGTGAAGCTAAAGAGAATGGCAGTGTTGCTGCTTTGATGCATATTTTTGGAAAATTACTGGATGATGTCTACTTCTATCGAGGAAAATTACTTACAGGTGGGGATGATGAAGATCTGCATCAGTTTCGGATCGCATGCAGAAGATCAGTTGTTCTCATGGGAGAATTTAAACTTCTTTATGAGGAAGAGAGCCTTATAGAGCATAGAAGAGGACTTAAAAATCTTATAAGTATCAGTAATACCAAGAGGGATATGGATGTCCTTATGAGTGAATTATATAAGATAGAAGGAGAGATGAAAGCATCTCATTATCAGGAAGCGTTGGACATTTTAAAAGAGCGTGTGGAGGTAATACTTCAAAGAGAGCATGCATCTATCATCACCTATTTGCAAAGCGAATCATGCACAAATGTTTTAATGGCGTGGAAAAACTATATTACAGACACGAACAGAACAGATATTTCGATCTATGGGAGGTATCCTATAGATACACTCTCTAAGTATGTGATCTTTCAACGGTTTTTAAAGATCAAAAAGCGGATCAAAGGACTTGATCCCAAACATGATGCAAGTGAAACGTTACATAAGTTACGAATCGAGTACAAAAAAATGCGCTATCTACTGGAGAGCTTCGGCTACTTGTATGAAAAAAAAGAGATCAAAAAATTGCTTAAAGAGATGAAAAAACTTCAAAATGTCTTGGGTTTATTTCATGATAGTCATCAGCAAAAAATGATCTTTGAAGGGTTGCTGGAAACAGAGGAGAATGAAAAGGTACGATCTTTCATTAAAGAGATACTTTTTTCAAGTTTGAAATCTTATCAGAAAAAAGAGATTTTGGAAATTCGAAAGCAATTAAAAGAATTTTTGAAAAAAAAGGAAGTGTACAGAAATCTTTTTGCCTGAGTATTGTAAGAAAAAGTATGTCATATTGACATACTTTTAACCTTATATGATTTTTTAGATTACAATACTTCTATATTAGTTAGGAGTTTATTATGGATGAGTTAATCGTAGAAGGTGAGATAAGTTCTAAGATTTTAACATTGCGTGGTCAGCAAGTGATACTAGATAGAGACTTGGCTGGACTATATCAAGTTAAGTCAATAAGATTAAGAGAACAGGTTAAAAGAAATAGCAAAAGATTTCCTAATGATTTTATGTTTCGGCTAACTGAAGATGAAATTGAAACCATGGTATCGCAAAATGCGATACCTTCAAAACAGCATCTTGGTGGCGCATTACCTTACGCTTTTACAGAACAAGGTGTGTATATGTTAGCTACCGTTCTAAAAAGTGATGTAGCTATAAATGTCAACATTGCCATCATGCGTACATTTACAAAGCTACGTGAGTTTAGCAAACACTACAATGCCTTAGCTAAACAACTCATAGAGATAGATCGTAAACACGACAAACAATACAAGGAACTCAAAAAAGCACTTGATGCACTCATCGCTGAGTCTGAGGTGGCAGATATGAAGAGGATAGGGTTTTGAAGTCTTAATT
>JAYEOF010000197.1:0-6113 GCA_034722695.1 Campylobacterota bacterium | reverse complement strand
GTCTTGCTGGTGATAACTGTGGTGTTCTTATCCGTGGTATCGATAAAGATGCTGTACAAAGAGGTATGGTTCTTTGTAAACCAGGTTCAATCACTCCTCACACAGAATTCGAAGCTGAGATCTATGTTCTTACTAAAGAGGAAGGTGGTAGACACACTCCATTCTTTAACAACTACAGACCACAGTTTTATGTACGTACAACAGACGTAACTGGTTCAGTTCAACTTCAAGAAGGTACTGAAATGGTTATGCCAGGTGATAACGTTAAAGTAAATGTTGCACTTATAGCTCCAGTTGCTCTTGAGCAAGGTACTAAGTTTGCTATCCGTGAAGGTGGTAGAACAGTTGGTGCCGGTGTTGTTTCTAAGATTATTGCTTAGTTAACATTAAAGGACGCTTTTTGAGCAAAGCTCAATAAAGCTGCGCTAACGCTGAGTTAACTTTAGCAGTTGGCTCATGCGACTAGTCGCATTTTTAAGGCTTCCCTTAATATATCATAGGAGATAACAATGAGAGAAACAGTTCACTTAGGTTGTGAGAAATGTACAAGACGTAACTATCACACCAATAAAAACAAAAAAACAACAACAGAGAAACTTGCACTTAAGAAATATTGTAAATGGTGTAAAGAACATACTGTTCACAAAGAGATGAAACTGTAAGTTTCGTCTTTCGTAATACCGTCATTTAGATGTTAATTTAAATGACAACCTAAATAGTATTTAGGCCAATAGCTCAGTTGGTAGAGCACTGGTCTCCAAAACCAGGTGCCGGGGGTTCGAGTCCCTCTTGGCCTGCCATAACAAAGGTAAGAACAAATGGAAAAAATTTCAACATTTATTGCAAACGCGAGAGCGGAGATCCATAAAGTAATATTTCCAACAAAAGTACAAGTAAGACAAGCATTTTTAGCAGTTATTCTCGTAGTAACTGTAATATCAATATTTTTAGCATTGGTTGACCTTTTAATGTCATCAATCGTATCATCAGTTTTATAGGATAAAAGATGGCTTATCAGTGGTATGCAATTCAAACATATTCAGGATCTGAACTCTCTGTAAAAAGAGCAATTGAACAACTTGTGATAGATCATGGGATCGAAGAGAAAGTTGAGCGTATTGTCGTTCCTACAGAAGAAGTGATTGAAGTGAAGAATGGTGAGAAAAAGATCACAGAAAGAACACTATATTCAGGGTATGCTTTCGCACATATAGACCTGGATACTGACCTTTGGCATAAGATTCAATCTTTGCCAAGAGTATCTAGATTTATCGGTGAACAAAAGACACCTACTGCTCTTACTGAAGCAGATATTAAAAACATCCTGGACAGAGTGGAACAGAAAGCTGCACCGCGTCCTAAAGTTGATTTTGAAACAGGTGAAATGGTACGTATAGTTAATGGATCATTTGCTAACTTTACAGGTATGGTCGAAGAGTATGATCTTGACCATGGAAAATTAAAACTAAATGTTTCTATTTTCGGTAGAAATACCCCAATCGAAATAGATTATACAGAAGTAGAGAAGATAATATAATTATTGTCTAGTCTTTTATCTTGGGACTTAAAACGCAAAGATTCAAATTATATTCAAGGAAGAACAGATGGCAAAAAAGATAACTGAAAAGTTCAAAATGATGATCCCGGCCGGATCAGCAAATCCATCACCACCAGTAGGTCCTGCACTTGGACAACGTGGTGTTAACATTATGGAATTTTGTAAAGCATTTAACGAAAAAACAAAAGAGATGATGGGATTCAAAGTTCCTGTTGAAGTAACTGTATATGCAGACAGAAGTTTTACATTTGAAACAAAACAACCACCTGCATCAGAGCTTATTTTGAAAGCAGCTGGTCTTAAAAAAGGTACAGACAACCCTATTACAAATAAAGTAGGATCTATCACTAAAGCAAAACTTGATGAGATCATCGAGAGAAAAATTGTTGATATGAATACCAATGACAAAGAGATGGCAGCAAATATCATCGCTGGAACTTGTAGAAGTATGGGTGTTGAAATCGTAGACTAGTTTTACCCAATGTAAAACAATCATAACCACATGATAAAATGTGGGAGCATAAAAGCGGAGAAAATCATGGCAAAAAAAGTAAGTAAAAGAAGAGAAGCACTACTTAAAAAAGTAGATGCAACTAAAGAGTATAGTGTTGACGAAGGGATCGCAATATTGACAGATCTTAAATCAGCAAAATTTGATGAAACAGTAGAAGTTGCATTGAACTTAAATGTTGACCCAAGACATGCAGACCAAATGGTAAGAGGTTCAGTAGTTCTTCCACATGGTACAGGTAAAGTAGTAAGAGTAGCTGTATTTGCTAAAGATGCAAAAGCAGATGAAGCTAAAGCGGCAGGTGCTGATATCGTTGGTGCTGCTGACTTGATCGAAGAGATCCAGGCAGGTAACATTAACTTTGATACAGTGATCTCAACACCTGATATGATGGGTGTTCTTGGTAAAGTGGCTAGAGTACTTGGACCAAAAGGTCTTATGCCAAACCCTAAGACTGGTACAGTAACAATGGATGTAGCTAAAGCAGTTACAGAAGCTAAAGGTGGAAAAGTTAACTTTAGAGTAGACAAAAAAGGTAATATCCATGCCGGTATCGGTAAAGTAAGTTTTGGTGCTGAAAAAATCAAAGAAAACTTTGTAACACTTCTTGAAATTGTAAACAGAGCAAAACCAGCATCTGCAAAAGGTAGATTTATCACAAATGCAGCTGTATCATTGACTATGAGTCCTTCAGTAACTCTTGATACATCAGAAGTGATGGATATAAAATAATTAAATCATTATTTTGTAAGTTGGTTCTTCCAACTTACAAGCTATTTTCAAAAGAGAATTAACATTAATTTTCTTTTGAGAATACTCTCAAATATTTTAGGTCAAAGACAATAGGGGCGAAAGCTTAATTAGTATATCTGAAGAGATATATAAGTGTTTACACACACCCTTTTGTAGGTCGAAAGGAGAATATATGACTAGAACTAGAAAAGAAGAATTAGTTGCAGAGATGACAGCTGAATTCAAAGAAGCTGGTGCCATTATCGTTTGTGATTACAAAGGTATGACTGTTGAAAATCTTGAGATCGTAAGAAATCTTGCTAAAGATGAAGAGAGTAAAGTACAAGTTGTTAAAAATAAACTGGCAATGATCGCATTGAAAAATGCAGGTTGTGAAGAAGTTACTTTTACTGACACAAACCTTGTGATCTGGGGTGATACACAAGTTTTACCTTGTAAGATCGCTGATAAAGCAGCAACTGATTTTAAAGATAGTTTTGCAATCAAAACTGGTTTGATCCAGGGTGAAGTTGCTAGTATGGAGACCATTAATGCAATGGCTAAACTTCCTACTAGAGATGAGCTTATTGGTATGCTCCTTAATGTTTGGAACGCGCCGGTACAAAACTTTACAATTGGTATGAATGCATTAGCTGCAAAGAAAGAGGAAGAGGCATAGAGTGGTAAGAGCCACGAGGCTCTTTTAATTTGAAAATGCTAAGGCATTTATAATATATATTTTAAGGAATTAAAAATGGCAACAACTAAAGAAGATGTTCTTGAGTTTATCTCAAACATGTCAGTACTTGAGCTTTCTGAGCTTGTAAAAGAATTTGAAGAGAAATTTGGCGTATCTGCGCAAGCTACAGTAGTAGCTGGTGGTGCTGCTGCAGGTGGCGAAGCTGCTGAAGAGCAAACAGAGTTTAACGTAGTACTTACAGATGCAGGTGCTAAGAAAATCAATGCTATTAAAGTAGTAAGAGCAATCACTGGTCTTGGACTTAAAGAAGCAAAAGCTGCTGTTGAAGAGACTCCATCAGTACTTAAAGAAGGTGTTTCTAAAGAAGAAGCTGAAGAGCTTAAAAAACAAATCGAAGAAGCTGGTGCTTCTTGTGAGCTTAAATAGTTTTTGCTATTTAAGAGAACTTAGGCAATTTGCCTAAGTTCACCCAATCTACATTGAATACAGTGATAAGCTATTCGGAGACATTTCATACCCTCCTCTAATAGTTTCTTTGTGTATCCAATACATTAACAAACAATATTAACTACAAACCATACTAACTAACCATACTAAGGATAGCCCATGTTAAACTCTTTACATTCTGGTAACAGACTTCGTGTTGATTTTTCAAAAACACCAAGAGAAATTGAAATTCCAAACTTGCTCCAGCTTCAACAAAAAAGTTATGAAGACTTTTTAATGTTAGGTGAAAAAGACAGAAAAAACTCTACTTTAGAAAGAGTATTCAGATCTGCTTTCCCTATCCATGATCAACAGAACAGAGTGACATTAACGTATAAAAACTCTGAAATTGTAAAACCTAAATACACAGTGAGAGAGTGTATGGAAAGAGGATTAACCTACTCAGTTTCACTCAAGATGAACATAGCACTTACTATCTGGAACAGAGATGAGAAAACAGGTGAGAAACTTGATCCAAAAGAGATCAAAGAGCAAGCAGTTTTTGTACGTGATATCCCTTTAATGACAGAGAGAACATCTTTTGTTGTCAATGGTGTTGAGAGAGTTATCGTAAATCAGCTTCACAGATCTCCAGGGGTTATCTTTAAAGAAGAAGAGGGAACAACAGTTGCTGCAAAACTTCTTTATTCAGCACAAATTATCCCGGATCGTGGTTCTTGGTTGTATTTTGAATACGATTCAAAAGATATTCTTTATGCACGTATCAACAAAAGAAGAAAAATCCCGGTCACTATTCTTTTTAGAGCATTGGATTACTCTAAAGATGATATTGTAAAACTTTTCTACGCTACAAAAGAGATATCAATCAAGGATAATAGATTCCTTGTGAAGTTCGATGCTGAAGATTTTGGTGGTAGAGCTGAGTATGATGTTAAAGATATAGATGGCAATACTGTTGTTAATGCCGGTAAAAGACTGACTAAGAAAAAAGCGCAAAAACTGATCGAAGAGGGACTTGAATGGGTAGAATATCCGCTTGAAATACTTATGGAAAGACATTTGGCTTCACCTGTTATTGATCAAGAGAGCGGGGAAGTACTGTATGATGCAGTTGCACCTTTAGATGAAACGAAACTCAAAAAAATGATCGAGCAGGGTATCGATACGATCGAGATCATCAATGACCTTGCAGAGGGTGCTGATAATTCTATTATTAATGCATTTATCGCTGATAGTGAAAGTTTAAGACTCTTAAAGCAGACAGAAGAGATAGATGATGAAAATGTACTTTCAGCTATCCGTATTTATAAAGTAATGAGACCAGGTGAACCAGTAACACCTGAAGCAGCAAAATCATTTTTAAGACAACTTTTCTTTGATCCTGAAAGATATGACTTGACAAAAGTCGGTCGTATGAAGATGAACCATAAACTTGGATTGGATATTCCTGAGTATGCTACTGTACTTACAGCTGAAGATCTTATCAACACTGTTAAATACCTTATCAAAGTAAAAAATGGTCAAGGTCACATCGATGACAGAGATCACTTGGGTAACAGAAGAATTAGAGCGATCGGTGAATTACTTGGAAATGAGCTTCATAATGGTCTTGTGAAGATGCAAAAAGCGATCAGAGATAAAATGACGACAGTTTCCGGTGCATTGGATGAGTTGATGCCGCATGACTTGGTAAACTCTAAAATGATCACAAATACTATTTTAGAATTTTTCTCATCCGGTCAACTTTCACAGTTCATGGATCAAACCAACCCACTTTCAGAAGTGACACACAAAAGAAGACTTTCAGCACTCGGTGAAGGTGGTCTTGTTAAAGAGAGAGCCGGATTTGAAGTAAGGGATGTACACCCTACACACTATGGTCGTATTTGTCCTATTGAAACGCCGGAGGGTCAGAATATTGGTCTTATTAATACGCTGGCTACCTACTCAAAAGTAAATGAGCATGGATTTATCGAAGCACCATATAAAGTGGTAAAAGATTGTCAAGTAATGGATGAAATTGTTTACATCACTGCAACACAGGAAGAGGATAAATGTATCGCTCCTGCATCAACTGTAGTGAGTGAAGAGGGACGTATCGTTGAAGACCTTATCGAGACCAGACTAAATGGTAACATTGAACTTAATGATGCCAAGAGAGTTGA
>JAYEOF010000196.1:0-6263 GCA_034722695.1 Campylobacterota bacterium | reverse complement strand
ATCATAACAAAAGATACGTAAAAAAAAAGAGTGACCCCAAGAGGGGTCGATGGATGATTAGTTAAAATCAGGTTTTGGTGTTTTATCTGTGCTTTGTGGAAGTTGTGGATATGTTATTTCAGGTTTTCTACCTTCCAATGCATTAAAGAAAGTAACAATTTTAGCTGCTTCCTCATCTGATATCTTGATACCAAGTTGTGTACTTCCCATCTCTTTAACCGCTTCTGCAAGGTTCCAGATAGCACCATTGTGGAAATATGGAGCAGTTTCTGTGATGTTTCTAAGTGTTGGTGTTTTTACCATACCTTTTGCATCACCTTTGAAGTCACCTACATTGGCAAATTTGTATTTTGCAGCAAGTTCAAACGGTTGCATCGTACCACCAAGCGCGATACCCGTATGACAGCTTACACAGCCTTTGTCTATAAAGGTCTTAAGACCCTCTTTTTCTGCATCACTCATTGCATCTTCTTTTCCATTAAGGAAATCATCAAATCTTGATGGTGTAACCAGTGTTCTCTCAAAAATACCGATAGTTGATGTGATCGTTTCAAAATCCACTTTTACATCTTTTCCATAAGCTTTTTTAAACTCTTCTACATATGCAGGGATAGAGTTGATTCTCTCTTCAACAAGTGACTGTGGAGCTGCCATTTCAGGAGCAGCCTGCATAGGACCCTGTGCCTGATCTTCAAGGTGAGGGCTTCTACCATCCCAAAACTGTGCAGCAAAGAATACAGCGTTATATACAGTCGGTGAATTCAAGTGATGCGGGTTTGGAGTCCACTGATGTCCCACTGCAGCAGGAACACCGTCCACACCACCAAGTCCAAGATTATGACAAGTGTTACAAGAGATGATCCCACTTTTTGAAAGTCTTGGCTCAAAGTAAAGTTTTTTACCAAGCTCAACTTTTTCAGGACTGATCGTACCCTTAGGGTCTGACAACTTTAAAAGCTCTTCTTGACTCGTAGGAATAGCAACAAGACCGGATTTTTTTGCTTTTTCAGCTACAGAATTAACTGCAACATTTCCAAGTAAAAACGAAGATGCTACTACTGAAGCAACAAGTAATTTAGATATTTTCATTATTTTTTCCTCTTATGTTTAATATAGTCTGAAACTATAGTATAAAAATTCTTAGAGGATAATAAATATTATATAAATAAAATATCTATCTTTTTGGTACAATAGGACAATTCTATCCCCTTCCTAAAGGATGTAAAATGAAAAAAGAGCCAAACACCGCTAAAAAGTTAAATCCTTTCACCCATATAGCGATCGTTATCATACTAACAATGCTTGGACTTGAACTCTTCTCTTATCTTACTTCACAACAAGGAGAGAGACAAACACTCTCATATAACCAGTTCAAAAACAGGATGGAACAAAACACTATTAAAGAGATATGGATCGATAAAGATCAGGTCACAGCATCTGTAAAAGTTGAAATGAGTAGTAAACCAACCTATTTGAAGACAACGCTTCCTCCTTTTGAAGATAAAGATTTTTTAGCATTATTGGAGAAAAACCAGGTTGATATTCATGTCAAGTCCCAAAAAGAGTCAAATTTTTGGCTTATGTTTATTTTATTGCTGCCGCTTTTCTTCTTTTTAGGATTTATGCTTTATGGTACAAATCGTATCAAGAAGCAGTTAGGTGGTATGGGTGGTGGTCCATTTGATTTTATGCGTACTTCTGCGAAACAATATGACAAAAAAAAGATCTCTGTTACTTTTGATGATGTAGCCGGTGTTGAAAATGCAAAAATAGAACTGTATGAAGTCGTTGATTTTTTAAAAAACCCTGATAAATATGAAAGAATAGGCGCGAAAATACCCAGAGGTATTTTACTGATGGGATCTCCGGGGACAGGTAAAACACTTTTAGCAAAGGCTGTGGCAGGGGAGGCAGAGGTGCCCTTTTTCTCTATCTCTGGTTCCGAATTTGTGGAAATGTTCGTAGGTGTAGGGGCAGCAAGGGTGCGTGACCTCTTTAAAAAGGCAAAAAGAGAAGCGCCTGCGATTATCTTTATCGATGAGATCGATTCTGTTGGACGAGCCAGAGGAGCTGGTGTCGGTGGTGGTCATGATGAGAAAGAACAAACCCTCAATCAAATTTTGGCAGAGATGGATGGATTTGAGACAGATGAACAGGTAGTGGTACTGGCAGCCACCAACCGTCCTGATGTTTTGGACTTTGCATTGATGAGACCGGGAAGATTTGATAGAAAAATAACACTGAGTTTACCCGATGTCCATGCCAGAGTAAAGATCTTGAATATTCATACCCGAAAAGTCCGTGTGGAAAATAGTATCGATCTGGAAAAGATAGCCAAAATGTGTATTGGTTTCTCTGGTGCAGACTTGGCAAATTTGGTCAACGAAGCAGCGATGCATGCTGCCAGAGAAAGCCAGGAAGAAGTTTCACAAAATGATTTCCTCTATGCACGTGACCGTATCATTATGGGTGTGGAGCAGGAGTTCGTTTTGGATGAAGAAGAGAAAAAAAGAGTGGCTATCCATGAGAGCGGGCATGTTCTGGCCGCACTTCTTTTAGAACATGCCGATCCTATAGAGAAAGTCAGTATCATACCTAGAGGACAGGCACTGGGTATGACAGAACAGTTACCGTTAAAAGATATTAAAAACTTCCCTCAGGCATACCTGCTCGATAAAATAGGGGTCATGCTTGGAGGCAGGGTTGCCGAATTAACCCTACTGGGTGATCTCTCATCCGGTGCTGCCTCTGACCTCAAAGAAGCCACAAACCTGGCAACTCATATGGTCAGTCACTGGGGTATGAGTGAGCTGCTGGGACCGGTCTATTACCAAAAAGGTGAAGAGCATGTCTTTTTGGGGCGTGAGATGGCAATGGCGAAAGATTTCTCTGAGGCGACTGCAAAGTTGATCGATGATGAAGTACGTAAGATCATCAGAGAAAAAGAGGAAGAGATGTTAAGGCTCTTTAAGGCACATCAAAAAGAGATCCTTGCTCTTTCAGACAAGTTGGTAGAAAAAGAGATGATCTATGCAGATGAGATAAGATCTCTCACAAATCTTTAAACAACTCTTGTGTATCAAGTTTGTAAAAGAGTTTTAGTTCCTGATAGATATGGGGAAAATATGCTTTGAAGGCTTGTGGTGTTTCAAAAAACCGTTCGCTGCATACCGCAAAGAACTCTGCTTCATTGGTTAAGGCATAAGAGCCTAAAAGAACTGATCTTTCAGATACCTCTGCATTATTGAATTGATCTTTTAACGTATCAAAGGCTTTAGAGAAAACTTCAGACCAGATCTTATAGCGTGAACTTTCCAAAAGAGGTGTGCCATCTGCAAAACCATCTTCAAAATCCAACTCATGGGCAAACTCATGGATGATGACATTCTCTTTTTGCTGTTGTGCTATGTTATGTTTTATATCCTGCCATGATATAACCACGGTACCATTCGCAGATTGTCCTTCCAAAACAGCAGTTTCATCATGGTAAATCCCACCACTTGTATGACCATTATTGACAATAAAGTGTTCAGGGTAGACGATGACCGTAGAGACATGGTCTTTCTCTCCCAATTCAAAACCAAGCCGCATCAGGCAGGCATAAAACGCGATAATGACTTTGATCTCATCATTGATGGTCATCTTTGCGCCAACAAACTCTTTTTGATCTATAAAGAGCAGGATCAAAAGGTGGATCTTCTCTTTGTGTGTCGATGATAGTATTCTGTATTGATGTATGTTTTGAAGGATGGTTTTATATGATTTTGGAAAGGGCATGACTTTGAGTTTTTTATATTTCCACATGCGACGTAAATACCCCACACTCTGCCAAAAAAGGAAGAATCCAACCAATGCAAAAAGAAGTTGGATCAGTAGAAGATAATAGCCCATAAAAGTCCTTTTAGTTGTTCTATCATAGCAAAATAGAGATGATATTCAAAGTTTAGCTAGCTATAATTTCTCGCTCCACCTGTCCCCAGGTGTAGCGCACATCAAACACAACATGCAACAAAACATTCCACCTCAGAGAGGATGGAACGAGAGTGACTGCAAAAGTATGACAATTTGACATATTTTTTCCATATATTATCAATATCATCTATAATCTAATCAAAAAGAGCACATCATGGGTAGAAGCCGATATAAGATTTACGAACCGACACAACCACACTTTGTGACCTGTACTATACTCCATTGGCTGCCTCTGTTTACTAGACAAGAGAGTGTGCAGATCATCATAGATTGCCTGAAATTTCTACAAGAAAAAGACCATTTAAAACTTTACGCTTATGTGATACTTGAGAATCATCTACACATGGTCGTACAGAGTGATGATATCAGTAAAACTATGGAATCATTTAAAAAATATACAGCTAGACAGTTGCTTCAACTACTTAAAAAAGAGAATATCAGGACATTGCTAGAGCAATTGAAGTATTATAAAAAAACTCACCGTACTGAGAAAGAGTATCAGGTATGGGAAGAGGGTTATCAGCCAAAGCTTATCCAGACAGATGCAATGATGCTAAGTAAAATACAGTATATTCATCACAACCCGGTAAAGCGTGGATATGTTGACGAGGCTTCACACTGGAGATATTCTAGTGCTAGGGATTATGAGGGAGTAGATGGATTGCTAGAGGTTGAATGTTTTTGGTAGCATGGATTTCTCGCTCCACCTGTCCCCAGGTGTAGCGCACGTCAAACACAATATGCAACAAAATATTCCACCTCAGAGAGGATGGAACGAGAGTGGGAATAGGTGGGGGAAGTTATCCTCTGCTACCACGACCACCATTACGACTGTCACGGCCGCCACCAGAACGACCGTTACGACCATGTCTGCTACGGCCACCACCACCTCCGCCACTTCTGTTGCCACGGTATCCACCACGTCCACGGTTACGGCCACCACCGCCTCCGCCTCTGTTTTGCATTGCTCTCTCGATGAGAAGTTCGATCTCTTCAAGACCAAGACCGATATTGTCTTTACCTTTTACTGAAATTTCACTTTGTACCAAAGAAGCAAGAAGATGGGCAATAGTCACGATGTCAAGATCATGCTGAAGTGTTTTTACCAACTCTATCGCTTTATCAGTCACTTTTGTTTCAGCGATCTTAGCGATCAGTTCATCTGCACGGTTGTTCTGTACTTCCATACGTGTAGGGATGACTTGGGTAGTAAGCTTCGCGCCAACATCTTTTTCAATACGTTTAATAGTTCTAAGCTCATTAGGGCTTACAAGAGTGATAGCCTCACCAGACTTTCCACCACGACCAGTACGACCGATACGGTGAACATAAGACTCAGAGTCAAAAGGGATGTGATAGTTAAATACATGCGTAACGTCATTGACGTCAAGACCACGCGCAGCAACATCTGTAGCGATAAAGATATCTATCCCACCACTTTTGAATGCACGGATCGTTACTTCTCTTTGCTTTTGCTCCATATCTCCATGAAGACCGGAAACTTTGAAACCTTGTGCAGTCATGTGTGCTACAAGTCTATCTACTTCTTTTTTCATACGACAGAAAATGATACATTTTTCCGGGTTTTTGTAGTCGATAAGTCTTACAAGTGCATCATCTCTTTCTCTCTCTTGTACTACATAGTAAAGTTGTGTAATTTTTGTGTTTGTTTTCTCAGACTTAGTAATAGAAACAGTTTTAGGTGTTTTCAAAATTTGTTCTGCAAGTTTTCTAATAGCATTTGGCATCGTTGCTGAGAACATCAATGTTTGACGCTCTTTTGGTAAGAATGTAAAGATGTTTTTGATCTCATCGAGGAAACCCATGTCAAGCATTTCATCTGCTTCATCAAGTACAACAAACTTAGGATTGATCTTGATCTTTCCGCTCATAAGAAGGTCTTGAAGTCTACCCGGAGTAGCAACTACGATAGAAGCCTGTTTAATACGGTCTATCTGTTTACCATACGGTGTACCACCATAAACGGTAGCTGTTTTAAGACCCGAGAGTTTACCAAAACGGAAAAGTTCATCAGATACCTGCATAGCAAGTTCTCTTGTAGGAACGATAACAAGTCCTTCGACAGAACCGTCTGCTTTCATCATGGACATCATAGGAAGACCAAATGCAGCAGTTTTACCTGTACCTGTCTGTGCTTGAGCGATGATATCATGACCTTCTAAAACTAGAGGGATAGCGTCTTTTTGTACCGGGCTTGGCTCTGTAAATCCAGCTTCTGTAACAGCAGCTTGAATAGTATCTTTGAGGTTAAAATCAGTAAATTTCATATT
>JAYEOF010000195.1:2883-21254 GCA_034722695.1 Campylobacterota bacterium | reverse complement strand
CTTAAGGGTACTTCCTGTTACCCATGAATCATAGACACTTTTTTATATGTCTTATTTCTTTTTTTAAGCTGGTTAGTGTAGCGATGAACAAGCCTCTATGGCAACACCCTCACGTAATCCATCATCTATCACTACACATATATCAAATTCTACAATAGAGTAAAGTTGTTTAAATATCAGTATCCCCGCAGCTATAAGGTCTGAACGACCTGTTCCTACCGCAGTTTCTCTCTCTTCAAAAGGCATAGTGAGTAGTTTTTTTAGATAAAAGTCTAGTTCATTTACAAACAGTGAAGTTCCATTTATCTTAGCTGCATCATACGTTTCATAGTTAAACCCCAGTTTCATAGCAGCGACTGTTGTAGGTGTACCTGCTGTGGCTACAAACGAATTTACCTTTCCTTTGCTAGCATATACTTCAGTACAAAACATTTGCATCTCCAACATCTCTTTTGAGAGTGCATTCTGTATATTTTCAAGTGTCTGATAACTTTGAGCCATGGTCACTATGCCTACAGGAAAACTTTTAGAAATAGTTTCATTTCCATAATGAAATATAAGTTCTGTGGAACCTCCACCTATATCTACAAGCACAAAAGAGTTTGAAGCATATTGTAATTTAGAGAGTCTATCTTTAACAGCTAACAATGTGAGTCTTGCTTCTTCATCTCCAGAGATGATCTCAAATGCAACACCTGTCTCTTTTTTGATCTGCAAGAGTACTTCATCACTGTTTTTTGCTCTGCGTACGGCTTCTGTCGTGACTGCCTTAACTGTGTCAAAAGTAAAATCCATCTTCTCTTTAGCTTCTTTGATAGCTAAGATAACTCTAGTAATGGCTTCATCATTTATCAAACCAAACTCTGCCAAACCATCTGCTGTTTTTACTATTTTTTCATACTCATTTGTGATCTTCATACTTTTACAATTCATTTGTACTACACGTAAAGTATTTGAACCTAGATCAATAGCTATCATTTTTTTCCTAACTCTGTAGCGTGGGCAGGAATGCCCACGCTACAAACTAATGTTCTTCTTTAAAAGAAAACCCGCCCTCTTTTAACTTCTCTCTTATTTCAACTTGATGACCCACACCTTTAGTTTCTAAGGCCACTGAGACATGTGCATCTCCAAATTCAAGATCTGTAGACGTTCTGTCATAGCCTATCTGCACGATATTGGCTCCTGCATCTGTAAGTATCTGCGTAAACGACTGCAAAGCACCTGGTTTGTCTATGAGCGTAACTAAAAGTTTCATTTTACGTGCAGACTTCATAAGACCTTTTTCAATAATGACTGAAAGCATCGTTACATCAATATTCCCACCACTCAACACAACAGCTACTTTTGAACCTTTAGGTAAGTCTATTTTCCCATGTAAAAGAGCAGCTACACCTACAGCACCTGCACCCTCAACTAAAACCTTTTGTCTTTCCAGCAAGAAAAGGATCGCTGAGGCTATCTCATCTTCACACACACTTTCAAAAACATCTACATTTTTTAAAATATGCTCTAAAGTAACAGGTGAAGTATCACGTACAGCAATCCCATCTGCAATAGTTCTTACACTTATGGTATCAAGTGCCCTCTTCGCCTCAAAAGAGTTTTTCATTGCTGGAGCACCTTGTGCCGAGACAGCGATGATCTTTGTATGAGGATGCATAGCTTTGCCAGCCACAGATATACCAGATATGAGCCCACCTCCACCAACTGGAACCACTATTGCATCAAGATCTTCTACTTCTTCGAACATTTCAATGGCCACTGTACCTTGTCCGGCCATGACCTCTTCATCCGTAAAAGGGTGTACAAAGTTGCAGTTATTTTCTTTTGCAAATGTTACAGCATACGCATAGGCTTCATCATAGTTTCCACCATGAAGAATGACTGTTGCACCAAACTCTTTTACTCCAAGTACCTTGGTCAAAGGTGTAGACTCCGGCATCACGATGGTTGCATCTAAATCAAAATATTTTGCTGAAAATGCCACCCCTTGTGCATGGTTTCCCGCAGAGGCAGCAACCACACCACCCTTCTCTCCACTCTCAACCAAAGAGGCTATCTTATTGAAAGCTCCTCTGAGTTTAAACGCCCCTGTACGTTGAAGGTTCTCTTTCTTAAGATAGACTTCATATCCACTCATCTGGCTTAAAATAGGTGCATAAGAAAATGGTGTACGATGTACCACACCCGATACTCTTTCATAAGCTTTTTTTATACTGTTTAAGTCTAACATTATCTTTCCTAGGTAATAATTGTCGGAAGTATATCAAAATTAAGGATAAAGCATGGAATGCGAAATGCCACTGATCAACAGTAACCCCGAAGAGATGAAAGAAATTTTTGAAAGTGTCAAAACGATAGCTATTTTAGGTCTCTCTCCTGATGAGAGTAAAGCAAGTAACATGGTCGCAAGATATCTTCAAAATGCCGGTTACAAGATCGTACCTGTCTACCCAAAAGAGGATGAGATACTAGGTGAAAAAGTCTACCGTTCACTCGCAGAGATCCCTTTTAAAATTGATATGGTTGATATCTTTAGAAAACCTGCTGCTTTTGATGCTATAGCAGATGCCTGCATTAAGCGTGGCGATATTGATGTTTTCTGGGGTCAGTTAGGGCTTGTAAACAATGATGCAGCACAAAAAGCTAAAGATGCAGGTATGCAAGTGGTACAAAATTACTGTACTAAGCTTGAGCATAGAGCACTAATAAACTAAGTCTCTATTACCGCGCTTACTAAATACTACTTTCTTTTCAAAAAGACTCCACTCTCCACATGCTCCGTATGTGGAAACTGGTCATACATCGCTGCTTCTACTACATCATGGGTATTTATCAGTGTTTCTAAATCTCGTGCCAGTGTTTCTGGATTACAAGAGATGTAGATGATGTTTTCTATGTTTGAGATGAGTTCTATAGTTCCAACATCGAGTCCTGCACGTGGAGGATCAACCAATACTGTAGAAAAATTATACGATTTCAAGTCTATCTCTTTGAGTCTGTTAAAAATTCTTTTTTCATTTAATGCTTCCGTCATCTCTTCAGACGCCAGTCTTGCAAAAGTGATGTTCTCTACACCATTGAGTTTACAATTTTCAAGTGCAGCATGGATGGAACGTTTGCTTATCTCAGTCGCCAAGACCTTGTCGAAATAGTGTGAAAGAGGTAATGTAAAGTTTCCCAAGCCGCAGTAGCTCTCCAAAAAGTCACCATATCCTACTCTTTTAGCCTGTTTTATAGCCCACTCTATCATCTTTACATTCACTGTAGGATTAGGCTGTGTAAAGCCACTCTCATACTGCAGATAGGTAAATGTTTTACCATCTATATCAAGATTCTCAGTCACAAAGTCATCTGAAAGAATAACCTTTTGCTTGCGACTTCGTCCCATTATCTTGCAGTTCAATTTATCTTCAAGCACCTTTGCCTCAGCAGACCAAACATCATCTAGTTTTCTATGATACAGCATCGTGATAAGACATTCATCTGTTGTAGTCGCTAAAAACTCCACTGCAAAAAGACGCTGTTTCAGGACTTCTGTTGAAGCATTGATTGCATCCAACAACTTCCACATTCTTTTTTCTATAGGTTCTATGACCTTAGGGCACTCTTCTATGTTAATAGCACCTTTTCTCTTTTCACCCTCTATTTGCATTTTACCCATAGCGTAATCACATCTGTCACCCTCATGCCAAATACGGAACTCTGATCTGGCACGGTAATGGTCAGAAGGAGAATCAAATACTTCTAAACTTTCACTATAAAAAGGAGCCAAAAGCCCACTTACTCTCTCTTCTTTTCGTTTCAACTGTTCAGAATAACTTATCTCATAAAGCCCACAGGAACCACAAGATCCAAAATGTTTACATATCATTTATCACTCACTTAATTTCAATTAGATATAATCACGATTATAATATTTATGCAATTCTATCGAAAAGGTTTAAAAAATGTCTATAAGCGTCGTGATACTCGCAGCAGGTCAAGGTACAAGAATGAAGTCAACCACCCCTAAAGTGCTTCATGAAATTTCTGGGAAGTCTATGTTGTTTCATGCTATTGATGCAGCTAAAAATGTCTCTGATGATATTACAGTGGTACTCTACCATCAGGCTGAACGTATTCAAAAAGAGATAGAAGCAGCATATGAAGGCATCCGTTTTCATATGCAGGATGCTCAGCAGTTCCCAGGTACCGGTGGGGCTATGAAAGGTGTCAAGGTAAAACATACCAAGGCACTTATACTCAATGGAGATATGCCTCTTGTGACCACAGAGTCACTTCGATCACTCATGGATGGTGATGCAGATATTAATATGTCAGTCATCAAACTAGACGATCCAAGCGGTTATGGACGTGTAGTGATCACCGAAGGTAAAGTACATGAAATAGTGGAAGAGAAAGACTGCATCCCTGCACAAAAAGAGATACAAACGGTTAATGCAGGTGTCTATTGTGTCAAAAAAGAGTCACTCGATAGTTATATTCCTGCACTCAATAATGATAATGCCCAAGAGGAGTACTATCTGACTGACATTGTGAAGATGGCTGTAGATGAAGGTAAAACAGTACACCCTGTCATTGTACAGGAAGAAGAGTTTAAAGGGGTCAACTCTAAACTTGACCTTGCTCATGCTGAAGAGATCATGCAGAGGCGTATCAAAACAGAGTGGATGAAAGCAGGTGTCAGTATGCGTTTGCCTGAGACCATCTACATTGACTCCAGAGCTACTTTTGAAGGTGAATGTATGCTGGAAAATGGCGTTAGCATTCAAGGAAGCTGTCATATTATCTCTTCTCACATCAAAACACACTCCATCATAGAAGATTCACACATAGAGCACTCTGATGTAGGACCGATAGGACGCATAAGACCGCAGAGCAGACTTGTAGATTCACATGTTGGAAATTTTGTAGAAGTGAAAAAATCTACACTTACCGGTGTTAAGGCTGGTCACTTAGCCTACATCGGTGATGCAAGTATAGATGAGGGGACAAACCTTGGTGCAGGTGTGATCACATGTAACTATGATGGGAAAAATAAATACAAAACCGTTATCGGTAAAAATGTCTTTGTCGGGTCTGACACTCAAATTGTTGCTCCTGTGACCATAGCAGACGATGTCCTTATCGCCGCGGGTACAACGGTCAATAAAGATGTAGAAAAAGGTGATCTGGTCATCTCCAGAACACAGATGAAGACCGTGAAAAACTTTTTTTATAAATTTTTCGGAGAGAAATAAGTATGCAGGTCTCTTTAACCGGTAAATCTGTTTTACTTGGCGTTACAGGCAGTATCTCTGCATACAAAGCATGTGACCTTGCCAGACTTTTTGTAAAAGCAGGTGCTCAGGTACATGTTGTTATGACACCCAGTGCAGAACGTTTTGTCTCTGCCCTTACTTTTGAAGCACTGACCAGAAATCCTGTGCTGACAGAAAGCTCTGAGAGTTGGAGTTCTGAACTCAATCACATTGAAATAGGAAAAAAATGTGATGCATTTATCGTTGCTCCTGCTACCGCAAACACACTCAACAAATTGAGCAAAGGGTTAGCAGACAATATCTTGACCCAAACTGCTCTTGCCTATGCCGGACCTATGCTTGTGGCTCCCGCAGCGAATACGCAAATGCTTAAAAATCACTATACCGTGGGCAGCCTGAAAATGCTTGGGGTAAACGACTATACGATCATTGAACCGCAAGAAAAAATACTTGCTTGCGGAGATGAAGGGTCTGGCGCGTTAGCTGAGCCTTCAGAGATCTTTTTTGAAACAGCCAAAACTCTTTTAAAAGAAGATTTTTGGGAAGATAGACGTATCGTTGTTACAGGTGGAGGCACAAGAGAGAAGATAGATGAAGTACGTTACCTCTCCAACTTCTCTTCAGGAAAAATGGCAAAATCTCTTTGTCTCTCTCTTTACCTCAAAGGTGCTGATGTCTGTTATCTTACCACTATGGGGAATGAAGGGTTGCCTCAAAGTATTTATACCATCGACGTAGAAGATACGCAGGAACTCTTAGACTATACACAGGATGCCATCCGAGTAGCTAAAAAAGGGAAGATGAGTAAACCTTCTATGAACAGCACAGACAGACATCTCATACAAAAAGAACCTTATCTCTTTATGGTGGCAGCTGTTTCTGACTTTACACCCAAGTTTCCACAAGAGGGTAAACTGAAAAAATCTATGTTAGGTGAATCATGGAACATAGAACTTACACAAACACCAGATATTCTCTCCAACTTAGATAAAATGGATATCAAAACAGTTGCGTTTAAAGCAGAGATGGATAGTGAGAATGGTTTAACAAATGCTCAGGCACTTCTTGAAAAAAAGCGTGTAGATGCAGTCTGTTACAACCTTTTGAACAACAGTGAAAGTTTCGGTACCTCTGATAATGAGATCACTTTTATCACCAAAGAAAAGCAAATGCCACTGGGCAGAGCAGATAAACTGACTCTCTCTGACAAAATACTTACTGAAGCAAAGGCACTTCTTCATGAGTGACACCTCTCTTAAACATCTTGCTATTATCATGGACGGCAATGGAAGATGGGCAAATGAACGTGGATTAAAACGTACTAAAGGCCATGAAGAAGGAGCAGAAGTAATACGTGATATCACAACGTATTGTGCCGATCATCCTATGATAGAGACAGTAACTTTTTACGCTTTCAGTACAGAAAACTGGAAACGTCCTAAGCTGGAAGTAGAATTTCTTATGAAATTACTTGACAGATATCTTAAAAATGAACTTTCTACCTACCAGGAACAGGGAGTTCGATTTCAAGCCATTGGGAATATAGATGCCTTGTCTAAACCTTTGCAAAAACGTATTGCTCAGATAGAAGAACTTACTAAAACAAACAGTAAACTCATACAGGTACTTGCCCTAAATTATGGTGCCCGCGCAGAGATCACGACTGCGGTGAACCAACTTATAGCAGAAGGGAGAAAAAGTGTTACAGAAGAAGATATCTCTTCAGCACTTCAAACACCTTACAGTGATATAGATCTCCTCATACGTACCAGTGGAGAAGAACGTCTTTCCAACTTTCTTTTATGGCAACTGAGTTACTCCGAGTTTAATTTCACTCCTACACTCTGGCCTGACTTTACAGCACAAGAGTTAGATGAGATCATAGAAGATTTTAAACAACGTAACAGACGCTTTGGAGGTGTTTAATGCATGAAACCATTTTAATAGAAATAGCTGTGATCGTATTTATCTTTGGGGCAATGATAGGCTCTTTTTTAAATGTTGTGATCTATCGTATCCCAAAAGATGAAAGTATTGTCTTCCCTGCATCAAAGTGCCAAAGTTGTCAAACCAGTCTTAAGTGGTATCATAATATTCCTATCTTTTCCTGGGTTTTCCTAGGTGGGAAATGTGCATTTTGTAAAGAGAAAATATCGGCACAATATCCTATCGTTGAATTTCTTACAGGTATTATCTTTGTAGCCCTTTACTTTAAACTGGGACTAGTCTGGTATCTGCCTTTTGTTGCAGCTTCTTTTGCTGCATTACTTGCTTTGGTCATGATAGATTTCAAATATATGGCTGTACCGGATAATGTAAACTTTGCTGCACTTATTTTTGCCCTTATTCAGCCAGAGTTTTTAAATGGACTGATGTATGCAGCTATCGCAGCAGGCGGCCTCTACCTTATAGGTTTGCTCTCTTCTTTGATAGCAAGGAAACAGGCTATGGGTGGAGCAGATGTCATTGTTGCCGGAACAATGGGTGCCTTACTGGGTTTTCCTAACTTTTTTGTAGCTATCTTTCTCTCTGCTGTCTTAGCTATGATCCCTGCACTCATTTGGAGAGATAAAGGTGTACCTTTTGTACCTTTTTTAGCCTTAGCAACATTTATAGTTTATCTTTATGATGCAGAGGCTGCACAACTACTGGAATTTATCATCTATGGTTAACGTAAGAGGGTACATTTCGTCAAATTTCACCAAAGCATTCTTGACTATATTTCTACCCTTTTTTCTTATTATTTCACTTGTATATCTTGTTAAAATAGCTTCACTCACATCAAAGATACAGATCACCTTGGGAGAACTGGTCACACTTTATGCTTACTCTGTTCCAGATATCATGTTTTATACCTTACCACTCTCATTTGTCGCTGCTCTAGCCAATGTACTCATGAAGCTTTCACAGGACAATGAGCTTATCGCACTCTATGCATTGGGACTTAAAGCAAATAAAGTGCTTAGAAGTCTCCTCTTGCTTGGTGTACTCTTTTCCCTGCTGCTGACATCTATCTCTTTTTTGGCTATGCCGTTGAGCAAGCAGTTTTATAAATCATTTAAAGAGTCTAAAAGATCAGAAGCCAAACTTAATATTGTAGCCGGGAAGCTAGGTCAAAAGTTTGGGAACTATTATATCTATGTAAAAGAGAAAGAAAATGATATTTTTCATGATATTGTTATCTATAATCGTACCAACAAAAATGAAGAGCAGTTTTTTTCATCCCAAAAAGGAAAACTCAATAAGAAAAATGGCATCACCTCTCTTTTACTCAATGATGGTTACGGTTATACCTATTCAGAGATTAAGCTACAACAAGCCAAATACAAAACCCTTGAAGTCTATGACACCAGCAAGAAACAAAATTTCCATTTTAAAACTATTGTTACATACTGGGGTACAGCAAAAGACGACCCAAAAATGATGCGTAGGATTCTCTTCTTTATTTTTCTAAGCCTTATACCTTTGCTTTCAGTCTATCTTGTGGCATCTTTTACCATGATCAATCCCCGCTATCAAACAAACCGTTCATTTATTGTGATCTTTGCTACGACATTGCTATTCTATATGTTAGCATCTACTTTACAAAAGTGGGGAAATTATGCGATCTTACTTTTTTTCATACTTGCAGTTTTTCTCTTGGGCAAATGGCTCTTTGCAAAACGGGTAGCAAAATATTTCTAATGAAAAAACTTCTAATGAAAAAATTTTAATGGGTATTTATCTATGCGTGTAAAAGCAGTCATTGCTTATGATGGAAGTGTATATCAAGGTTTCCAAAAACAAACCACTACCGACAAAACAGTGACAAGCAGTATAGAAAAAGCTTTACACTCTTTGAAGATAGACTCATCTATCGTAGGAAGTGGACGTACAGATGCCGGTGTACATGCGACAGGGCAGGTGATACATTTTGATCTACCGGAATTTTGGTCTGACCTTGACAAACTCAAACTGAATCTCAACAGAAAACTAACCCAGATACAGTTCAAACATATTTCTAGTGTTTCTGATGATTTTCATGCACGTTTCTCCGCGAGAAAAAGACTTTATCGCTATCTATTCAAAACACAAAAACCTTCCGTATTTGAACAGAAGTACATTTCATACTATCCAGCGTTTGATACAACTCGACTTACACAAGCTTTGGAACTTTTTGTAGGGAAACATGACTTTGATCATTTTCATAAAACAGGCAGTGTTACCCACACGACCATAAGAGAAATCTATAAGACAAACTACATACAACGATATAACTATCATTACATCTATTTTCAAGCCAATGGATTTTTACGTTCACAAGTAAGGATGATGGTAGAAGCTGCGATGCAGTGTGCCAGAGGAGAAATGACTTTAAGACAGCTCTTGGAGCAGATAGAGTGTCAAGAAAAGCATACTACAAGGCTTGCTCCTCCTGAGGGACTTTATCTGGCTAAGATCTTATATTAACTTCTTTCTAATATCCTCGATATTCGCTTTTTCTTCTAAAGTATCACAACAAAGATCATCTTGTTCTGATACACTATGTATTAATGCAAAAGGTTTAGCTCCATTATCTTCAATAAGGTCAACGATCATACATTTCATGTTTGCAAACGGTTCCGCTTCATATATAACAAATGTATACTCCGTATCGTCAAGCCTATTTAAAAACGCTTGATCATCAGTAACAATATCCATATCATATTCTAGATTTTTCAATATGCTTCCATAGAGATTTGCAATTAATGGCATGGAGTGATAGACTAAAACATCAGATTTTCTTTTTACCTCTACAACTTTTTCAATTTCTACTGCTACTGTTACCTCTTCTTCACTCTCTGGAGTTTCTGCAACATTATCACTACTCTGCAGCTCTGCACTTTCTTCTTGTATGTTTTCATCTATTTGTTTTACGCTCTCCGATGCTTCCAAAGTGTCGTCATGGACCTCTTCATCAATACTGTCTTCAGTTTTAGCAACACTGTCTTTCGTCTCTTCTATCTCTTTTTCCTCTATAACATCTTCTATTGATTCTTCTTTGTTTCCAACAACTTTATGAGGCAAATACTCTTGAATTAAAAATTTTAATTGATCTAGTTCAATGGGTTTAGAAATATAATCATCCATACCTGCATTTATGTATTTTTCTCTGTCACCCTCTAAGGCATTTGCCGTTACAGCAATAATAGGGACATGATGTTTACGATTTTTTTCTTCAAAATCCAAAATTTTCTCTGTTGCTTCAGTACCACTCATTACAGGCATTTGAATATCCATAAATATCATATCATATTCATTTTGTCTGCGAAGGTCTAAAGCCTCTTCTCCATTGTTGGCAAGTGTAACATCCAAGCCAAGCCCATTTAGTACATTTTGAATTAATTTTTGATTGATGACATTATCTTCTGCTACCAAAGCATGTATATTTTCAAATCTCTCATTACTTTTATCTAATTCAACTTGAGGAGTTTTACTCTTATCTAAATCTTTATTTACAATCTCAAGAGATTTCAGTGTTTTAGTAAGGTTAACAGGCTTATAAAAAACTCTATCAATTTGATCTTCTAACTCTTCTATCTTCCCTTTTAGGTCACCTGTTGTTACAACTACGGTTTTTGTATCAAGCTTCAAATATTGTTCAAGTTCATTCTCTCTTTTGCAATATCTATGATTGATAAATAAAATATCTGGTAAAGAAGATTTTTCCAAACTGAGTAATTCATTTTCGGCATAAACTGTAAACTCTGCACCCGTATATTCAACATATGCCTTAAGATTTTCATCCATCGCTCGCTCAATACTCTTATCTGGAACTATATATCCCACATGAATTCCACTCATGTTTGGTTTCTCTCTTACTAAATTCTGTTCTGCTTTATCCAGATTTAATGTAAAGAAGAAAGTTGAACCCTTACCCATTTCACTTTCGATTTTTAATTCTCCTCCCATAAAGGAGACGAGTTTAGCAGAAATAGCCAATCCTAACCCTGTTCCACCAAATTTTCTACTTGTACTTGCATCCGCCTGAGAAAATGCATCAAATATTTGATTCTTCTGCTCCTCTGTAATACCAATACCTGTATCAGAAACCGAAAATTTAAGTTCAATATCTTCATTGGTTTCGGAAAGTTTTTCTATAGAAACATCTACATTACCCATCATACTCGTAAATTTAATTGCATTACTGATAAGGTTCACAAGAATTTGAGATATTTTAGTAGGATCACCCATAAGTGTAGGAGAAAGATCCGGATCAATATATACCCCAAGTTCAATATCTTTCTCTGCTGCTCTTGCACCATAAGTTTCAATAGCTGATTCAAACTTCTCAAGAGGATTAAATGGAATATTTTCCAGTTCGATCTTATCTGCTTTTATTTTAGAAAGGTCTAATATATCATTTACAATGGTTAACAAGTTATCAGAACTATGTTCTATTACCGTAATAAACTCTTCTTGTTCTGCTGTAACATCTGTCGATTTCAGCAGTTGGGTAAAGCCGACAATACCATTGAGAGGTGTACGGATCTCATGAGACATATTTGCAAGAAAGAGATCTTTCGCTTGATTTGCTTCTCTAATTGTTTTAGTTAGAAATTTATATATCTGATTTATTTCCCTATTGTCGATCAAGACTTTCAACTCTGCTTGCTGTTCTAAATTAAGTACTGCTTCAATATCTTTTAAAGTATCTGCAAACAGTTGTTTATCTTTGTTGATGTTATAATAAATTACCAACAAGACAAGAAGAAGGAATAACGTAATGAGCGCACCCATTCCATATTCTGTCATTATCTCTTTACTTTGGGAAACTTTATTTTCTGTGTGTTTATCCATAGTTGATTTAAGTACACTCTGTGCCAAGGCAATATAATTCATCTTTTTTTCAACTTGACTGAACCATTCATTTGTTGCAACAGAGTATTCTCCTGTCTGTGCACCATAAAGAATTTGCACACGCTCTTGAGAACCGATCTTACTAAACTCTTCTGGTGTAAGCAGTGTATTGAGTTTCAAAATAATAGCTTTATTGTGTAAGGCATTAAACTCAGGAAGTGTATCATTCACTAAAAGGGCATCCCAGAATACCAGGTCTTCATTAGTCATTTTCCTTGAACCGCTTAAGACAAAGAATATTCCCGTATTTTCCAACTCCGTATTCTCTTTAAGCTCTGTAAAACTTGTATACGTTGACAAATAACTCTTCATATCCGCAGATGTGTCTTGTGCTGATACTATGTTCATAGCTCCTACAAGGGATTTGAAAATTTCATTGTGATAAACTTCAAAGAAAACATTCTTATAGTCTGAACTTAAAGTATCTACTTTTGTTCTTGCATGCTTTAAATTCTCCGAAGCAGCATTTAGCCTTTTACTGTATGTTTTAAATTTTTTATTGGCATTCATATAAGTATTTAATTCAATAATAGCGCTATCAACAGCAATTCTTGCTTCTTTTACTTTATCAAAGCCTACCTTTCCTTCTGTTCCCATATAGATAGCACTGTAAAGTCTCTCTTGTGCTATCTTACCAAGAACATTATCCATCTCTTCAATAAAATATGTACTTTGTGTACTTTTCCGTGTAGATTCATACTCAGCATAAGATATATAAGTATGATAGGAGAAGAATGCCAATACAGCCATAACCACAATGATAAGAAGGTTAAAGATATTTTTATTATTTATAATTTTCATTTTCAATCCTTCTTATTGGTTTTTACTGTGATGAAGTGCTATCTGGACAACAACATCTTCCATATAGTCAACCGAAGTAAACATGAGTTTTGGGATAAAAAGCGTTTCTGACTGATCAAAAAAACTCTTGTTGGCCTTCCATGACTCATTCATTTTCACCAGTACCTTTTGGAATTCGGCAGGATATGTGTAATTATTTATCTGTACGATGTTTTCTTCAAGTTTGGTGATGGACTCTTGCATCTGTTCTTTGTTGATATCATTATTAAATCCAACATGAAGAGCCATATAATACTTAGTGATCCTCTCTAGAAGATATTCCATCTCTTTAGTCACCATTAGCATTTTTTCTTCTTCAGAAAAGTCATACATATGTGCACTGGCTATGGAGTCTGCACCTTCAAGAAGCGTCTCACTGTAATCAAGCATCAATGCAGCTTTTTCTTCATCTGTTTTTTCATTAAATATCTGTTCGATCTGATCTTTACTGTAAGCGAGGAATTCAAGGATATCTTTGGTATCCGTATCCTTTGTAGTCGTTGCAATGATCATAAGGTCATTATTTAACTTGTTCAGTGTCTTATTCAGACTCTTTTTAACTTCTGCTTTTTCTGGATTCTTATAGGAAAAAAGATACTCTTTTACTATCTTTTGACTAAGATATCTAATATTCTCCGAAGCTTCTATAACTTTTATATCTCCTCTGGTTGCACTTGTGAGTGTTTTTGTTTCAGGTTGAGATACTTCCAACTTCATTTCTTCCCCTGCTGATACAGGTGTTGTTACATTCACTTCTTTTTTCTCAATACTGACTTCAGCAAAAAGTGTTGCTCCCCACAGAAGACAAAATGTATAAAATATATTTTTCATCATAATTTCCTATTTATAGATCTCTACATAAAGCCCTGTGACTTTATTCATCTTTTTAGTAATTTTATCTGTTGTACTAAATACAATATGTGGTAATCCACCCTTTTCTATATTGAGATAGAACTTATTAACAATCTTCCAAAGCTTCTCTATCTCATTGAGTTGACGATTAACCTCTGGAGTATTTTCTTTGTTTGTCATTAACATATTATGGCTCTCAGCAAATAGTTTAACTGTTGCGTTCATTTGATCCACAGTATTTTTATCTTTAATTCCTGACTGGTAAGCTATATAGTATTTTGCAATTCTTTGAGAAAGCATACGTTGTCTTCCTGATACATCAACAATTTTTGATGCTTTAATATTAAGAAACTCTCTAAGTGAAGCTACCACATATTGACTACCTTCCAAAATAGATTCACTCAAATCCAGTACCAATTGAGCATTGTCTGTACTGAATGGTTCGTTGATCATAACTTCAAAATCTTCCATACTCATCTGAACAAATTCAAGCAGATTTTTTATCTCTTCATTATTAATGGAATTCACCAATTTATCATGTGCTGTTTTAAATTCACTTATAGATATTTCCAACTGTTTTTTTGCCTTACTGACTGCAACTTTGTTCCCTACATACATATAATCTTTAGCCATACGCTGAGAAAGCATTCTTTGTCTCCCCGCAATATCTACAAGTTTCAATGTATCTGCCTTTACAGCAGCACTTACTTCTTGCGTTGGCTCTGTATTGTTTTGCTCTGCTACTGCAACATTTGAAAAAGACAATACCAATATGATACTCATTCCAATACTTTTGATCATTCTGTTTTTCATTTTATTTCCTTTTATTTATAATGAATTTAAAGCAATTACATTTACAGTTTTTGCGCAGCTTGTTTTTTAAATACTTTTTTAACTTCACGAATAATGATGAAGTTATCATCTGCTTTTTTTGAAAGCAAAGAAGGGATAAATTTTGATTTTGAATTATACATAAATTCAAAAAATTTAAATCCTTTCTTTGATTTTTCAAGCAGTTTTAGACTCTCTTCATTATTGAGCTTATTCTCAGAAAGCGTTTTCAGATTTTTATGATAATTATCAATAGTATTTTTAATCTCTGCTTTATAGTTTGGTATCTCAACACCCCACACACGCATAAGGTAATCTATCGTCACCTCAAGTGGTTTTCTACAGAGCTTCCCGGTAAGTGATATAAGCTCCAAGTCAGGTGTCGCAAGTGGTTGTGTTCCTGCAAGCAGCTTATTGATCATAATAAGAAAATTTTTCTGGATCTGTAATGCATTCTCTTTTGTAGGTGCTTCAAGTAACATTTTTTTACTCTCGTCCCAGAGTGCCAATGCTTCATCAAAGGCTTTTTTTGCGTCTTCATGTGTACCAAGACGTTCATGAAAGTAAGCTCTAACTTGATGCATACGTTTATCATAAATTGGTATAGCTTTGTCAAGCTGCTCTTTTGGATTTTGGAAACTACTATTTAGTCCTACCATTACATAAGCTTTAAGTATTTGCTGGCTTTGAGTCATCTGTAAACAGTTTGTACTGAATGTTTCTAATAATGGTGCTCCCTCTTGAAATGGATCAATCTCAAATCCCGATGCCATCTCCATAATGATGAATAGTCCGAGAATCATATTCCGTATTTGTTTCATAGTTACTTCTCCTTCGTTTCTAATTTGGCATAAAGCCCTGTAACGGTATTCATATCTTTAAGTATCTTATTTGACTTCTCATAAATAAGTGTTGGGGTAAATCTTGAACTTGATTTATTCATTATTTCAAAGAACATAAAAGATTTTTTAGCTTTTTTAAGGAGTGCTTCAATTTCTGGTGTATTTTTCTCATAGCTCAATAGTTTCTCTGCAGAGGTTCTAAACAGATCCATAGCCTTATTCATTTTTTCTTTAAACTGAGGGTCATCTACTCCCCATACTTTAAGCATGTAAAGACTTGCCATTCTTTGGGAAAGCATTCTTTGACGTCCTGAGATATTGATGATCTCACCTGAAGCTTTTCCTGTCTGCTTGGCGAAAAGTCCAACAGCTTCATTGGATTGTTTAAGCAATGCCTCCAGATCTTCCTGCATTTTCCCCACTTTTTCTTTACTTGGGGCTTCATTTAATGCCAATTGAATAGGATCCCAAAGTACTCTAACTTTTGCCAAACTCTCTTCAGTTGCAGGGTCAGTATTGAACTTTCTAAGTGATGCCAAATGGTTGTCGAATGATCCCATGATTTTTTTAAGGTCTTCTCCTGGATTTCCAAAACTATTTCCCAGTCCTACCATTGCATAATCTTTCAACATACGTTGTGTAAACATTCTTTGTTTACCTGCTACATCAACAGCTTGAGAAAGATTTTGTATCTCTATAGCAGAAACAAAACTTACCAAGAGAGATGAAATCAATAGTATTCTTGTCCATTTTTGTAAATATGAGGACACATCAAACTCCTTACTTAAATAGTTATATTGTAATAATTAAGACTTATGAAAAAGTGGGAAGATTAAGTAGAAGTAATTATCTACGAACTCTATTGGTGATCTGGCAAACTCAAAATTAAACTAAATTTGAGCCCCATGACTTTCCGTCCTTACCTCACGATAAGTTTGGCTTTTTCAATTAAAATAGTACATATTACTTATTTGATTATACTCTTACAGACTTAGTTAAGTCTTATAAAACAGTATTCTCAAAATCTAGTTAACCTATAAATTAATAAGATTATTTTTTAATCTATCATCTATAAAATCAACTACATTTAACAGTATAAAGTAAAATTGTCAAAAAAATGTCAAAAGAGATTACATATTTCTGCTAAAATATCTAAAAAATGGAGCACCTCACTAAACCATGAAACAATTTTTACTCATATCCTCATTATCACTTCTACTTTTAGCTTCTAATGATGCAGAAAACCTCTATCTTAAAAATGCATGTAATTCTTGTCATGGTATGTATGCTGAGGGCATGGGAGCTTCACCCCGGCTACAGGGAGTAAAAGAAGAGGTATTGTTACGAAGATTGAAAGATCTTCAACAGGGTAAAACACGTTCTGCATTCGGTTCGATCATGATATCTTTTGCTAAATCACTGGATGAAAACCAAACCATAGAGATGGCAAAGTACCTCTCTACACTTAAAACGACTATCGAGAAAGACCGTTATGATATAGAGTATGACACCGCTGGAGATGGCGGGTCATAATAGAAAACCAACACTAGTGTGTTGCGATCTGTGGCGTAACGATCTCCTGAGGGATCACTTCTACTTTTACTTCTTCAACTTTTTCTTCTACTGCTTCGGTACTCTCTTGAACTTCTGATTTTACACTCTCAGCCGCAGTCTCAACAGGGGCTTCAGTTGTTGCAGGTGTCGTTTCTGCCGGAGCCTCTTTAACTTCAGTTGTTACCGGTGCAGCTTCTGCTGGAGTTTCATTTGTTTCTACAGGTGCCTTTTCTTCAGCTTCTTCGGCTTTGTTCTCTTCTTGTAACTCTTCAAGTTCTTCCTTAACATCAAACAACTCACTGTCTAGTTCTTGTACTTTTTCAACATTAACACCATATTTATAGACAAGTTCTCCGCCCTCTTTACCTTGCTTCAATATACCCGCTACAAACAAGATAAGAACCAATAGATAAAGTGCTTTCATCAGTCCTCTACCGATCATTGCAGAGAGTAACTTAAATACCAATACCACGGCAGATGCCAACATAAGATATGTACCTAAAAGCTTATGCTCTTTTAGCTCTCCCTGTGCTGCTTCACTAAGTAAAGGGAATGCTTCTTTACCATCTACACTTCCTGTCAAATATGCAGCAACTGCTGCTACAACAGTTAAAGTAAGTAAAACAAAAGAGATAACACCTATCGCTTTTTTCTTTGTAAAAAGATTTATAAACTCGAGTAAAAGAATAATGATCGGTAATGCAATGATAAAGTGATCCACTGGCGGGTGCATCAATAGTGGGATATCAAACGGCAGTTCGATCTGTGGTAATTTGATAGCTGGTAGTTCCATACTTTAATCCTTTGATTTAAATTGTAGAAAAGTATAACACATAATTATTTAGTTCTATATGTTTTCTTTAAAATGGTTTGATAATAACCATGATCACGATAAATATCATCAACAGTGTCGGTACTTCATTGTAAAACCTAAAGTATTTACCACTTTTATAATACGGGTCTGAGATGAGTTTTTTACGAATACTATTGAGTGAAAAACTATATGCGATCAAAAATACCAAAACAAACAACTTTGCATGCATCCATCCACCACTTTGAAAAATACCGGGATTGAGATAAAGCATCACAGCACCGGAGATGATGGTTGCCCACATTGCAGGCACACCTATATATGCGTAGAGTTTATACTCCTGTATCTTTACCACTTCTCCAAATGCTTCATTATCTGCATGTTCTCTATGATAGATAAAAAGTCTTGGTAGATAAAACAACATTGCCATCCAAGAGGTAAAACTCATCACATGAAATGCCAATATCCAACTGTAGTACGCCATTTATTTCTCCA
>JAYEOF010000195.1:0-2783 GCA_034722695.1 Campylobacterota bacterium | reverse complement strand
AAATCTTTGTGACTGTAGATCACTAACTGTAATTTCTTATAATATCCAAGATGTGCATAGTGTATCTTTAGCTTAGCCCCATTGGGTGGTGTATCTTTCTTCTTTTTAAAGTAGATGGGAAATTCTTTCCCTTCTATAATAAATTTTTTATTTCGATAAACACCTGTCAAATTACGTATCACTTCATTTTGCTTCAACCTACTCGGATCCAACTCTTTACTTGAATGATAGTAAGACTCTAAACTTACCTTCCCTTTCTCTTTAAGTTTAATAACATCTGTCACCTCTTTAAGTCCATTATAGCTTGTGATACTTTGCACTAAAAGATCATATTTATTACCCTCTTTTAAACCTTTTGCACAACCGTACAGATAGATACCTCTACCATGAGGAGTCTGTTTGATGATGGCATGATTTCTGCGCTTCAGCACAACCACGGCATCTTTCAACCCTATCTCACTATTCAACTCTTCTACACTGTAAAGATATTCAATATTTTGACTGACAGTTTTTGTAACTCTTCTCGTTACTTTTTCATCTACATACGGCTTCGTATCAAAAAGTGCATAGATGGGTAAATGGTCAGAGTACCCTTTTGCCATATGTTTACCATTTTTATATCTCCAGCCATTGATATACCCTTTTTTGGTAAAAAGATAAGAGGCTTTGAAAACCTTGAAAGAGTTATTGATATAGTCTAACCCTTGATGGTCAAACATATTAGAGGGAAGCAAGATATGGTCTAACGTACTTCTGTTTCCATAAAACTTATGACTCCAACGATATTTGAAAGGTACTTCCTGCCATGTATTGTAATGAGTACCTTTAGTTGCTTTTAACATTTGGTACTCTTGTGCAAGCTTTTTATCTATGGTTGTTTGTAACACATCACCTATGCCAGTTGCACCATTGGTATCATCAATCCTTTTATCCAGTGTTAAATGTGCATTGTAATTACTGTTCAGGTCACCTAGTATAATATACTCTTTATTGACAGGTAAAGTGAGTATTCTCTTTTGCAGGGTCTTTGCATATTTGATACGTTTACTCTCTACCCCTTTCCTGCTTTTTGATTTCCAATGGTTCACAAAAAGTGTCAGAGGATTTCCCTCTACCTCCACCTCAACTTCTAAAATATTACGTACTCGAGGTGAATAGCTCACTTGCAATTCTTTTTGATGGATGATAGGGAATCTTGAGAGAAGTGCCACTTGAATAGATGCACCCTTTTTATGGGTGATGGCACCATAACGATACTCACACCCTACCCGTTTCAAACGTTTAAGCAGTGCATCAAATATGATACTGTTTTCTATCTCCTGAAGTCCTAGAATATCTGCATCCAGGTCACAGATCACTTCAGCTGTATGGTTTAGTTTTATCTCCACCATTCTTTGATTCCAGTTATGTTTACCGGGGATATACTCTTTATACTCCGTACCTTGAAAGTTGGCATCAAAAAGGTTTTCTACATTATAAGTGGCTACTTTGAATGGTTTTGAAAAAAGTAATAATGGAAGTAAAAAGAGAAAGAGATATCGCACTAACGAAACATCTTACTCAGCATATCCATAGCACCTTGAGGACCACCCACCTGTGCAAGCATCTCATCCATAACAGTACCTTCTCCCGATGTTGCCTGATCTACCACTTGTGGAAGTGAATCAACCAAAGCACCTTTTGCACTCTCTTCTGAAACTCCAAGTTGTGATGCAAACTCAGAGATCTTGTCCGAACCCAGTAAGTCTGTGATCTCATCTGAAGAGATAGCCTTATTTTCTCCATTTCCCAACCACGAGCCTACGATCTCACCTAAACCGTTTTGTGACAGACCACCTACAAGTGCACCCAGGTCAAGACCACCTTCCTTATTGGCTATCAAACCATTCAATGCCTGAGCAATATCATCAATATCAAGTCCTGTTGTTGCATCATCACTGTTACCTTGAATTAGTGAAGCACCTACTTTTAAAAGATCCATTAAATCCATATCTTTTTCCTTTAATTTTAATAAACCAGTATAGCGAAAAAATTAGCTTACATGGGAAAATTTAGAGAAGTTTAATGGAATCCTCTAAAAGTTCTATCTTCTTTGCAGCTATAAGCTCTGTTAATGTACGCTTAAAATTCTTTTTGCTCATCCCAAAAACTTTTTTGATCTCATCTGCATCACTTTTATACGTAAATTCCATCTCTCCATCTGCCTCTTTAAGAAGTTGGATAATAGTTCCTTCTGCCTCACTTATCTTCGCTTTAAGTCCAATGGGTTGTAAAGAGAGATCCAGTTTAAAGTCTTTTCTTACAGATTTTATATAGGTTTTTTTACGGTCACCTATTTTGATGTTTTCAAAGATCTCATTGTTAAAAAGCATACCTTCGTACTGGTTATCTGCTACTACCTTATATCCAAGTGGTGTTTTAGCCAAAATGATCACATCCAACTCTTTGTTTTGGTGCAATCCTTTCATATCACGGTTAAAATACTTTCCTATCTTTTGTGTAGCGAACAGACGTCCTGTCTGCTCATCCAGACAAACACGTAAAAGATACTTCTTTCCGATGGTAAAATGCTCTTTTTGCTGAGAAAGAGGTACAAAAAGGTCTTTAGGCAGTCCCCAGTTTACAAATGCTCCGTATGCTTTATAATCTACAACCGTAAAGTACCCATACTCCCCTAACTTTGCATAAGGCATTTTAGTCGTAGCCACAGGACGGTCTTCTGAATCTGTATAGATAAACACATCCAACAGTGAGCCCATAGGCATTTCATCTTCCATGATATA
>JAYEOF010000194.1:0-6440 GCA_034722695.1 Campylobacterota bacterium | reverse complement strand
ACAGCCATTCGTGTACTTCACAAGATGGGTAAAGATGAGCCTAAAAAGTATGATCTCTCTTCCCTTAAAGTCCTTGGTACTGTAGGAGAGCCTATAGACCCTGCGGCATGGATGTGGTACTATGAGGCAGTGGGTAATTCCAAGTGTGCCATTGTTGATACCTGGTGGCAGACTGAGACAGGTGGACATATTATTACTCCGCTTCCCGGAGCTACGCCTATTAAACCGGGATGTGCAACCTTTGCCCTGCCTGGTATCATGACAGAGATCCTCTCTTATGAGGGAGAAGCTAAGGAGGTGGGGGAACCGGGATTGCTTTGTATCACTAAACCATGGCCAAGTATGCTAAGAAACATTTGGGGTGATTCTGAGCGTTATAAAAAAGCCTATTTTGGTGATGTTGCCAAAGAGGGGAAGCCAGTCTATTTTTCCGGTGATGGTGCGGTAGAGGATGAAGATGGCTATATTACCATTGTCGGACGTGTAGATGATGTGATCAATGTCTCAGGTCACCGTATGGGTACAGCTGAGATCGAAGCAGCAGTAAAAGAAGACAGTTCTGTGGCTGAAGTGGCAGTTGTAGGGTGCCCGCATGATATTAAAGGTGAGTCTATTTTCATCTATATCGTACTTAAAGAGGGACATATCAATACAGATATCAAGAATCATATCAATGAATTGCTTGCCAGTGAGATCGGTAACATTGCTAAAGCAGACCATATCATCGAAGTACCCGGTTTACCTAAAACACGTTCGGGTAAGATCATGAGAAGAATTTTACGTTCCATTGCCAAAGGTGAGGAGATCACTCAAGATATATCGACACTGGAAGATCCTTCTATCGTTAAGCAAATTGAAACAACTGCAAGAGAGGCGTAATGCTTTAGGCAGTACAGACTTTATCTCGACCACTATTCTTTGCTTCATAGAGGGCTTTATCAGACCGTTTTATAATGGTCTGTATATCGTTATCTTTTTTTCTATAACAGCTTAATCCTATACTCACAGTTACTTGTACAACTTTGTTATCAAATATTATTTTATGTTTAGCTATATTTTCTCTGAGCCTATCTGCTATATGAAATGCCGAATCCATACCTGTTGCAGGCATAAGTATAGCAAACTCTTCACCACCTATCCTCCCGATATAATCCGTAGTACGGCTGTTTTCAACCATTTGTTGTGCAAGAGAACGGATAACTTCATCACCAAAGGGGTGCCCATAAGTGTCATTGATAGCTTTAAACTTGTCAATATCGATCGTTAAATAAGAGAGTTCTGTATTGTAACGTATAGCATGTTCCATCTCTTTTATACCTGTATCAAAAAAATATCTTCGGTTCATCAGTCCGGTAAGCGGATCTGTTGATGCTTGATGTTTTAGATGTTGTTCTAATTCTTTTTTCTCTTCAAGTTCTTCAGCAAGCTGTTTGTTGGCATTGTTTAAGGCAACGGTCTTTTCTGCAACTGTATGAAATAGACGTGAACTTTCTGTGCGTTGTTGTGCTATAAGCTTCTCTTGCACATCTAATGTTTCTTCTCGGAACATGTTAATACGATAGGCAAGTAAGAGTGAAAAGAGCATGATCTCAAAGACAGAGCCGATGATCGGTGCATTACTAAGCAAAATGGAATAAGGAAGTATACCAAGTGCAAGTTGACTTATCATTATCATACTTATAATAT
This sequence comes from Campylobacterota bacterium, assembly GCA_034722695.1. Taxonomy (GTDB): domain Bacteria; phylum Campylobacterota; class Campylobacteria; order Campylobacterales; family Sulfurovaceae; genus Sulfurovum. The sequence goes on along the minus strand of JAYEOF010000194.1, from coordinate 4,754 downwards.
AGATTATCAGTCCAAGTAAATATATTTTTGCCAACTTTTGACCTTTATAGAGAGCCCAAAAAGCGATTAATAATAAAAAAGGAAGAAGAGGCGATGCACTTAAGTTCATAAAATAAAAACCAGAAGGCATAGAGAGAAGCATCCAGACAAAACTAATACCTAAAACTACTATGAATCCATTTAAGACTTTATGGAAGAATGAGAGATATTTCTTTGTATCTAAAACAGTTTGTGTAAACAGGATGAGCAGGGTAAAGAATATAGGGATAGTGACCTGCAAGATATCATACGTTTCTATACGTGTATAGGGGAGTAAAAAACCTTTATAATTTGCTGCCCAAAGAACAAAGACCAATACGTAACTGACATAATAAAGATAAATTTTCTCTCTTGAATATAAAAAGATAAACAGGTTATACAATGCAATGGCAATGATGGCACCAAAATAGAAAAAATAGATACTGTTTTTAAATTGAGTATCTTTATGAAATTGTTCAGGTGTTTTTAACTTTAGTGCACCAAAAACAGCATAGGTAGAAGCTAAATTAACATAGAGTTCTTTAGTTTCATAGGGTGCAAAATGAAGTGGAAATGCAGGGTTTGACTCTTGTATTTCACGCTCTTCTACAGGAATACGTAAGCCATTTTCCTTATGAATAATTGGGTCAGACAGTATATAGAGGTCAACCTTTTTGTGGATGATCTCTGTGAGTTCCAAGACCATATTTTTTGCTTCTTTTGAATCGTTGTAAACAGAGAAACGGAACCAAAAGTTGTTTTCCTTATAGCCAAATGTGAATGCATTAGAAACTGTTTTTATAAAAGGCCGTTTCGATATCTCTTCTATACCAAGAGATTCACCAGATTTTTCTTTAAGGTATTCTACTTGAAAATCATTGTAAGAAGATATATTATTTTGTAATTTTATTTCGGGCATTGCTAACAGGGCGGTAGGTGCTATACAAAGTACAATAGTAAAGATAAGTAGTCGGATAGGCATAAGTGATATCCACTGGCTTTTTTTAACTATGATAGTTTATCCCTTTTATATAAATTATGCAGAATCTACATTTTGACTTTATAATTATAGTTTAATAATGTCAAAAAGTATATATAAATACTTGGTGTGCTACATTAAATCTTTGACTTTTAGTAAATCCTCATATACTTCTTTTTTTGCACTCGGGTTTCTAAGCAGGTAACTAGGATGATAAGTAGGGATAATGGTATATCCTTTTTGTTTATGGAGAGTACCTCGTATTTTAGTAATACCCGTTTCATCACCGGTAAGATAATGATAAGCTGTTGCACCCAGTGTCACGATCAGTTTTGGTTTGATAAGCTCTATCTGTTTTAAAAGATAGGGTTGACAGGTATGCGCCTGTGTTGGTGTAGGGACTTGATTGTTTGGTGGGCGGCATTTGACTATATTTGTGATGTAGACATCAGACCTTGAGATATGAAGTACATTTTCTATCATCTTGGTTAGCAGTTCACCTGAACGACCTACAAAAGGTTTGCCGCTACTGTCTTCAGTAGCTCCTGGTGCTTCTCCTATAAAAAGTAGATCAGCATGAGGGTTACCTTCACCAAATACTACCTTTTGACGACTTTTACTGAGTTCACAAAGATGACAGTTCTGTGCCTGTTTTTGGAGTGCTTCAAGTGTATTTGGCAGAGAAAGATCTAGTTCATCTTCTTTATAGGCTGTTATGTTAGTATAACTGTAGCCTAGCTGTTTAAGTTGGTATAGTTGTTTAAGCAAAAGTGCATTGCGAAGGTTTTTCATAGGACTATTATACTCCTATGCATCTTAATATTTTCACTTAAAGACATGAACCGGTTTCTATGTAGTAAAGTGCTGTTTTAAGCATAGTTTCATTTGCATCACCCCTAAGATGTGTCAGATCATCTTCTGCAATACAGGTAGTAGAAATACCATCAAAACTGCTAGTGTCTCCTGCATTGTTTCTTACAAAGAAATTGATAAGAAAATAGTAATTCAATCCATAGGTCTTACCAGTCATCCCCACAGGTTTTCCATGGGTGGCATCACCAACAGTGATGACATTATCTGCTCCCAGATAAGGGATAAGCGCAGAGATGACAGCTTCACTTGCAGAAGCGGAATTTTTTGTTACAAGAAAGAAGACACGCGGGATATTGAGCTCATTGCCATCCTGCATATCTGTATCTTCAAATGTATAACGGGTATTGTTCTTTTGATAGTTTGCATTCCAATCAAGATACATCTGTCTTTGACCACTGTAAGCATTGGTGATGTTGTCAAGTAACGCACTTGCCGTTGCAACAGAACCACCACCATTGTAACGAAGATCAATGACTAATTCATCTATATTTTCATTATGAAAAGTACTAAAAATAGTTTCAAACTCCGCTACTGAACTCTCAGTAAATGAGTCAAAACGCAAGTAACCCACTTTTTGAGTTCCTTGTGGAATAATCTTCCCCAATGATACATTAAAACTATATTCACTTGGTGTGAGTATAACATCCATTTCACTTCCGTCCCTCAGTACCGTAAAAGTACTGCTTACATTCAAATTTTGACTTGCTTGGCTTACAAGAGTATTGGTAACAGCTTCACCATTAATTTCAAGGATCTTATCTCCTCTAAAAAGTTTTTCATATACTGGAGCGTTAATACGTACAAGGTAGACAACAAAGTCAGATGTATATCCAAATCCAAAACCTGCTGTTTTTTGATTGGCATAATCTTCATATTCTTGCTGTGTCATAGTAAAACTCCACTCATCAGGTGGATTGATCCTTAAGTCATTTATCATCAATTGAGGGTCTTTATATTGAGCATAGTCTATATTTGATGCTACTTCATCGTACCATAGATATTCGGTTAAAAATAAATTATGTAGAAACTGCTTTTCATCCAAAGAGAAAGTTTCTGTTGTCTCTTCTATAACTGTATTTATTATTGTCCCGGAACCCGAATTAGAACCGCAAGAGTTTAAAAGCAGCAAGATTGCCAAAATGGGGATTAAGAGAAATTTATTTGTCATCTATAAATACCTTCTATAAATAGGATTATTATATCTAAAAATAATTCTGCTATAGTTATGTCATGAAGAAACCATTAATATTATTTATCATTTTTGTTGTCTTGTTTGTTGTTGCTAAAATAGCATATAATAAATATTGTGCATCTAAACCTGAGGGCTGTAAAAAAGTGAAAGTTGATGAAAATCAGGGATTACCTGAAGAGGGTGTTGATTGGTAAAATGCAAAGATAGAAAAAAACTATCTTTGCTTAAAATAGAGTGTCTTAGTTAACAGCTACTTGAACAGCAGTACCTTCCCAGATACCGTGTTTAGTACAGTAACCATGTGCAACAAGGTTAAGTTTTTTACCTGTTGGGATGATCGTGAATGTAGTTGTGTTGTGTGCTTTGATGTTACCAAGTGTTCCTGGTACGTAAGAAGCTTCTGCTAATTTAGTTTCACCGTTAAAAAGTGTGATTGACTCGATGTAGTGATCAAAATCATCCGGGTGAGTATATTCGTTACCCATTTTTACAGTTACTTCAAATGGCTCTCCGGCAGTTGCTGTATCTGCACATGTGATAAACGGTGAGTGTCTATCGATAAGGTCTTTCTTTGCTTCTCTATCTACTTCAGAGATGTCTACGTACTTGTTAATTTTTGGCATATTGTTTCCTTTTTTATGTTTGATGGTATTATTATAGCACAAGTAAAATTAAATAGGATAAATTTAGTCCTATTTAATTAATTTTCTTCTTTGATGTTACTTTGTGCCCATTTTCTGATACTGTTTCTTTGTGCTCTTGTAAGTTTTGCCTCTTCATGTAAGTTCAGGTACATAGGGATCGGCATACTTAAGCTTATACTTTTTGCTATACCTTTATAGAGTTTCTGCTTTTTCTCTTCATCATAACTTCCCCATTTTTGAAAGTTTAACCATGCTCTACCTTGTTTAATATGACTTCTTACTTCCCATGAAATTGGTGCAACATTTCCATACCAGGGCATTTTAGTCTCATAAGAGTGACAGTCATAACAAGAAGTCTTCAACATTGTCATGATCTCTTCAGGAGCCTGAATCACTTCTTTAGGATCAACAGTTTCAGCTTCCGGTATATCGATCTGGATGGCTTGGAGTAAAAGGAGGGCACCGAAGACCCACATGAGTATGGTTTTGAACATATAGTATTCCTAAGTTTATTTTTTTGAATCCAAACTATGCAAGAGGATTATGAAAATAGCGTTTATGCTTGTGTTTAGGGTATTTGCAGAAAATTTGAGTTTAACCCGAAGGTTAAGCGATGATTTTCTGTGAATGTCCTAGACGCAATGATATATGCTAGTTTTATGATTTCTATTGCATAATTTGGGTTGAATTATAGTGAGATTATTTGAAAGGAGTATAAAATAGATCTTAAAGTTTCATCAAAGCATCATGCATATCAAAATAAGCGATGAAAAATTCAAACATTACTCTCCAGAGTATCTCCATACAGAGAAAACAGATGAAAAAAGCAGCATAAACGATAAAACGTTGTTTAGCAGTTGTTCTTGTTGCTATTTCTTCTTTAATGCTCTTGGATAGTTCTGTAAAATAAGACTTTTGGATCCATTTTGCAAGATACCAGCTTACTAAAGGTATCAGTATAGCTCCTATGTAGTACATGATGATGAGAAGGGAAGGGGTGATAAATGTTTGAAACGTTAGGAAGTCTCTCATGGGTATCCTAAAATAT
>JAYEOF010000193.1:16964-21706 GCA_034722695.1 Campylobacterota bacterium | reverse complement strand
AAAACGGTTGATGCGATCTATGTTAATATCGTGGATTCTCTTTATCCTTTGACCTTTATAAAAAAACCAAAAACACTTTTAGATGTAGGAACAGGTGCAGGTTTTCCCGGACTTGTGTTGGCGATAGCATCACCAGCGACAGAAGTTGTGCTTGCTGAACCATTAAAAAAGCGTGTCTCTTTTTTAAAATATGCAGCCATAGACCTGGAACTCAGAAATGTCAAAGTGGAAGCAAAAAGAGTTGAAAAAGTAGAGCATGAAGCTTTTGACCTTATTAGTTCACGTGCGGTGACCAATACCAAACTGCTTTTGGAACTTACAAAAGATATCAGTGATAGTAAAACTGAGTACCTTTTTTATAAAGGGTCTCGTGTATTTGATGAGATAGAGGATGTACAACATCAGCTAAGATATGATATAGTACAAAAAAACCAGCGGAACTACTTATATATTAAAGGTTAGTATTGATTTTAAAATTGATTATTTTTGCGATAGCAGGATTGCTTATTTATAAATTTTTGGGAGGGAAACTTCCTTCATTGGGTAAAAAAAGTCCACACGAGAAAAAACTTGATGATGATACATTGGTAGAGTGCAGTAAGTGCGGTACTTATGTGACGGTAAAAGAGAGTGTGATCATTAATGGTAAATATTATTGTGATGAGTGTGCTGAGAAATAGAACCCTCTGAATAACAAAGTAAAGGAGATAGTATGATAATTATTGGTCATCCGTGGATCGAAAGCAGTCGCTTTTATAAAGTTTTTTCCCAAGAAGATATTAAAAAAAGTGAAGTTGATGATATTCTATTGCTTGAACCATTGGTAGATTCCGTAGAACTTGCTAAATATTGTCAAAATAATGATATTCCTTATGCTGTGAGTATAAATACACTCAATGAAGCTCTTTTTTGTAATGCATTGGATGCAAACTTTATAATCTGTGAAGAGGATGATGCATGCATTATTCAGCCTATTGCACAGGAGTATCTTTTTGATACGAAAGTTTTAGTACTTATTCATGATGAGAAAGATATTGCTAAAGTTGCAAGATCCGGTATCGATGGTGTTATTTTTGCAGAGGCAATTTGCTAAAACTACATGACTAGTGAATTTAAAAAATACAGGATTACTTATAGTATAATTATTCTCAATCTTATTGTCTATATCTTCTCGTCGCTCTTTAGTCAGGATATCATAGATATGGATATGCAAACCCTTGTAGATATGGGTGCACTATATGGACCGCTTACAGTACTTAAAGGTGAATGGTGGAGACTCTTTACTGCGATGTTCTTACATGCAGGTATGACGCATTTGCTGATGAATATGTTTTCGCTTTACCTCATAGGGCGTGGAGCAGAGATGTACTTTGATACGAAGTCGTACTTGAGCATTTATCTTTTCTCCGGTCTTTTAGGTGGACTGGCATCGCTTTATATGCATCCTGTAAGTGTTGGGATAGGTGCATCTGGTGCCATCTTTGGTGTTTTTGGAGCACTGGCAGGGTTTTTCCTGGCACATAGAGAGAAGATCCAGGAACATACCAAAGCATTCATGAAAGATTTCGCCATCATTATAGGGATCAACCTTGTGATAGGATTCTCCATACCTTCCGTTGATGTCTCTGCACATGCAGCTGGACTTTTGATAGGGTTTATCGGTGGGTTTGCACTCTCCAAAAATCCAAAATGGATTGCGGCATATACTGTTGCTATGGTGTTGCTTATGATAGCCATCAGCTCATACCTCCCTACCCAATATGTTCAAACACTTCTTTAAGGTATTACTCTTTTCTTTTTTATTGGCAGGATGTATGGTTACTCCTCCTCTTCCCTCTGAAACAGATACTATGCAACTCTCTAAACTTTTACGCTCATTGGATAAGAGTATCCCTCAAGATGAAGCGAGGCATCTTTCTCAGGATATTTTTCATGAAACTCAGAAGCTCACGAAAGAGTTTGAACTTACTTCTCCCCCATTGTTTCATAACTCTTTAGTCAATATTGGTATACGCGAAAAAGGACTTTGTTATCATTGGAGTGATGCACTATATATGTATCTTTCGCAAAAAAAGTACCCTCATTTTGAATTTCATTTAGTGGGAGCGAATATAGGGGAGTATTTTTCGGAACATAATGCTTTGGTGGTTGTGGTAAAAAATGGATCTATAAAAAAAGGTATTCTTGTTGATCCATGGAGAGATTCTGGAAAACTCTATTTTTCCAGAGTAGTTGAAGATAAAAAGTATCAGTGGAAACATAGAGAAGAAAGAGGGTGTTTACGCTAATTACTCCTCTGCCGCTCTTTCTGCTGCCTCAGCTTCTTTTATCTCAGCCTCTTCCGCTCTTTGTGCTTCCAGTTCTGCTTCAGAAGGTGCTTCTTCCTCTTCAACCTCTTCAGTTTCAACTTTTTCTTTTTCTTCTTGACTTGCTTCTGGTTGGGATTCTTGTTCTGTAGATTCTGTATCTTCAGGTGTTTCACTCTCTTCTATTTGAGATTCCTGTTCTTCTACATTTGTTTCCGGAGTACCTTCCTCTGCTATGGATGTGGTTTGAAAGAGCAAGAAAAGAGAAAATATGATGCTTGAAAATAGTTTAGACATAGGAAACCTTTATAGAATATTATAAAGAGTTTACACAAATTTTATCAAAATGGCAAATAAATTTTATCTATCAACTCTTCATATTCACTTTTGGCCTCAGAGTCGATGGTGATCCCTCCACCACTTTTGTAGAAAAGTCTGTCATTTTCTTTTTCTATGAAACGTATCATAACACCAGAACGTAGGGTTTCACCGTCGAAGACACCAAATACTCCGGTATAAAATCCTCTATCATAATCTTCTACACGGTTAATGATGTTCACAGTACTTTTTTTAGGTGTGCCGGAGATGGAGCCGGCAGGGAGAATTTGCTTTAGTAGTGTACCTACGTTATCTTTCCAGTCAAAAGGCAGTTTTGCTGTGATCTTGGAACTGACCTGCAGGAGTTCTTTTTTCCCTGCTTTTATCTTCTCCACATAACGAAACTTCTCTACTTGCACCTCTGAACCGATAATCCCCAGGTCATTACGCATAAGGTCCACTATCATAACATGTTCAGCCATCTCTTTTTTATCTGTTAAAATAGTCTCTTGCGCATGAGGTAAATTTGCATCTATCGTACCTTTCATAGGGTAGGTAGCGATGGTGTTGTCTTCTATCTCAACAAAACGTTCAGGGGAAAAACAGATAAATTCACCTTTAAAGTAGAGTTTGAATTTGGCTCTTGCATAGGTAAATACCTCTTTAAGGCTATAGTTCGTTTCAACAGGTGTTTTAAATGTAAGATTTAAAAGATATGTGTTCCCTGAACGTATCTCTTCAAGTACTTCATCCATAGCTTTTTTATATGTAGAAAAATCAACGGGAGATTTAGAAAAAGTAAAATCTTTACTACATTTTTCAACAGGATAATTACGCCAATCCTCTAATTTATAGAAGATGTCATTATCTAAGTCATCAAGAGGTTTAGCAAAGATTTTGTTTTGGTTGTAGGAGATTATGAAAAGAAAAGGGGTACGGTTTTGACCTAGGTTGTCTATTTCGGTAAAACCATTTTCTTTCGCAAGCCAAGACATAAAAGAAAACCCTCCCCTTAAATAATGTTATTCTCTTGTGTAGCGTGGGCATTCCTGCCCACGAACAATTACTTGTAATTGAGATATCAAATTTTCACTACGTTCATTGTGGGCAGGAATGCCCACGCTACAGATTTATCAAGAATCCAAAAGCAAAAGTTTAAGTATCGCCATACGAATATAAACGCCATTCTTCACTTGTTCCAACACTTTACATCTCGGGTCATCAAGTATCTCATCGGAGATATCAATATTTCTCATAACAGGTCCCGGGTGTAAAATTAATATATTTCTATCACCTATACGATCATGGTCTATACAGTAGTGTTTTGCATATTCATCATAATCTTCAAAATGAGGCGCGTCATGACGCTCAAGCTGTGCGCGAAGGCTCATGATCACATCTACTTTATCTACAACATCATCAAGATTCTCGTATTGAGGTAGATCACTCTGAGGCATAAAAGGTTTAGGTGCAACCAAAATAACATTCATCCCCATGCGTGTCAACAAACGAATACCGGAACTAGCTACACGTGAACTTATGATGTCACCTACGATAGCAATAGTTTTATTTTTGAGGTTTCCGTCAAAATACTCTACTAAAGTAAAAAGATCAAGCAGTGCCTGAGTAGGATGCGCATAGTTACCCGCTCCAGCATTGATAACGGATGTCATCTGCATATCTGCAAGCATCTGTGGTGTCTCATTTTCTGAATGACGGATGATAACACCATCAGGTTCCATCGCACAAAGATTTGCAAAAGTGTCTTCCAAAGACTCCCCTTTGCTGCTGGAACTTTTAGAAGGATCAAGATGTACCACCGCAGCCCCAAGCCTCTTTGCTGCTACTTCAAAAGAAGAGCGTGTACGTGTAGAAGCTTCGAAGAAAAGGGTAATGAGAAGTTTGTTTCGAAGGAGTTGAATGGGACGCTGTGTCTTAAATCGTTTTGCATCTTTTAGTAGGTTTTGTATCTGTTGGTCTGAAAAATTATTGCTGTCTACAAGATGTTGCATTTGATCCCTTTTAATAAGTTTTGTAATTGAACCCCCTGAGTAACCTAGATACTCATAACATCTCTAGCTTTTGTCTAGGCTAGGCACTTTTTTGAAACCCTAGCCA
>JAYEOF010000193.1:0-16864 GCA_034722695.1 Campylobacterota bacterium | reverse complement strand
TCAATTATCTCGGATTATATCTAATAGCTGCTAACAAACCTTTGTATTCCTTCTCCAACACTCCACCACTCGGGAAAAACTTCATCATAATAAGGCTTTGTAACCTCAGAAAAACTTTCCTTATCTTCATACAAATTCACACACCAGTCAAAGTGAATATCAAATGTTTTTAATGCAAGTATGGAAAGTACTGTATCGTTGATACACCCTAAACGACTTGGGGTGATCAGAAGGGTTTTTACATTGAGTTCTTTGATGAGGTTAATCATCATATACTCTTTGGTGATGGGTACCATAAGACCTCCTGCCCCCTCTACTAAGAGAATGTCACAAAGTTTTGAGAGCTTTTCATATTTGTCAATAATCTTTTGGATGTTAATTGTATTGTCAATATCTGCACAAAAAGGTGCAGCCGGAAGAGGAAAAGTATAGGCGGTAATATCTTGTACTGTAAGCCCTATAAATCTCTTGTTTACCTTTTGGCAAGCTTCAAGTAGTATAGTAGCATCATATGCAGTGTCAGTGACTCCAGTTTCAATGGGTTTGAATACACCTACTTGTAAACCTTGTAAAGCAAAAGCTTCTATGAGCTTTAAAGTAGTGTGTGTTTTACCTATATTGGTACCGGTTGCCGTGATGAAAAGTGATTGCACTTGAAAATCCTTGATTTTTATGTATAATAATAAAAATAAATATATATTAGGAAGTTTAACATAACATGCCAAAGTTTGAAGAAGAATTAGACCTTGCCTTAGAGCTGCAAGAACCACAAATGTTTAAAGTGTTACTGCACAATGATGATTATACAAGTATGGATTTTGTAGTCGAAGTACTTATTGGTATCTTTCATAAGACACATGCGCAAGCAGAACAGATCATGCTGCAGATACATGAAAAAGAGAAAGCCATCTGTGGAGTGTATAGCTTCGAGATAGCACAAACCAAAGCACAGCAAGTAAAGCAAAAAGCAAAACAAAATGAATTTCCGTTACTTGCGACGATTGAAGAAGATTCGTAAAGGATAAATAAATGATAAGTATTGCATTAAATGATGTATTTAAAAAAGCTGTAGGATATGCCAAAGAAAATAGACATGAATACTTGACGGTAGAACATGTGTTTTTATCTGTGGTGAGAAGTGAAGAAGGGGTAGAGATACTCTCTGTACTGAATGCAAACCTTGAACTGCTAGAAGAGGGTATCATTGAGCATATTAACAAAACTATCCCTTCTCTTAAAGAAGCGGTAGAACCTTTTGAGACAGTTGCCCTCTCTCGTGCCATCAATGATATGATGACACATATTCATAGCTCGGGAAGAACAGAAGCCAGTATAGGGGATATGATAGCATCTATCTTTATGCAGGAGCACTCGTACGCAGTGTATCTAATGAAAAAAGAGGGTATTGCCCGTGTGGATGTACTTGAAGTCATTTCTCATCATGATACGCCAGCACAAACAGATACAAAAGAGCAGAAGAAAGAAGAGACATATTTAGACAAGTTCACTATGGAGCTTGTATCACTGGCGAAAACAGGGAAGATTGACCCGGTTGTCGGGCGTATAGATGAGATAGAACGTGTGATGCAGACTTTATGTCGTCGTAAAAAGAACAACCCTTTACTTGTAGGGGAGCCAGGGGTAGGAAAAACAGCCATTGCCGAGGGACTTGCGCTTAAGATCTCTGAAGGTGAAGTGCCATCTGTGATCAAAGATGCGAAAGTCTTTGCTCTCGATATGGGTGCATTGGTAGCGGGGACGAAGTACAGAGGTGATTTTGAGAAACGACTTAAAGGTATTATTTCTGAATTGAGTGCTATGGATGATGCTATTTTGTTCATCGATGAGATACATACCATGGTTGGTGCAGGGGCTACAAGTGGTGGAAGTATGGATGCATCCAACTTACTGAAACCTGCATTGGCTCGTGGAGATTTGAAGTGTATCGGTGCGACAACCTACGCAGAGTATAGAAACTTTTTTGATAAAGACAAAGCACTCAGTAGAAGATTTGCAAAAATCGATGTGGAAGAGCCAAGCAAAGAAGATACGATGATCATTTTACAGGGTGTAAAGCATAAATATGAGGATTATCATAATATCAGCTTCACAGATGCAGCACTTCAGTCCGCGATCGATCTGTCTGTGAAGTATTTGCATGATAGATTTTTACCGGATAAAGCGATGGATATCATCGATGAGGTTGGTGCACACTTTATGCTGAGAGGGCAAGAGGGTGTGACGGTAAAACCTAAAGATATTGAAGAGAGTGTGGCGAAGATCATGAAGCTTCCATCTACGGTTATTGGAACAGATGATACGAAAAAGCTTCAAACACTTCAGAAAGATCTGGCTTCGCATATCATCGGGCAAGATGAAGCCATATCTGCGTTGTCAACTGCTATTAAACGTTCGTATGCAGGACTCAATGCAGATAACAGACCTGTAGGATCATTTCTCTTTGTTGGACCGACAGGAGTGGGAAAGACAGCACTTGCTATACAGCTGGCAGAAACCATGCATGTACACTTTGAGCGTATTGATATGAGTGAGTATATGGAAGCACATACTATTAGCCGTTTGGTGGGTGCACCTCCAGGTTACGTAGGGTATGAACAGGGTGGACTGCTTACTGAGATGATCAAAAAACATCCTCATACAGTACTGCTTCTTGATGAGATAGAAAAGGCACATCCGGATATCATGAACATCCTACTTCAAGTGATGGATGGTGCAAAGCTTACAGATAACAATGGTGTGGTCTCTGATTTTAAAAATGTCATACTCATCATGACATCTAACATTGGTACAAAAGAGGCTAACGTTATGGGCTTCAACAAAGACAACTCTATGAAAACAGACAAAGCACTCCAAGCTTTCTTTTCTCCAGAGTTTAGAAACCGTTTGAGTGCTACTATTGAGTTTAATGCACTTGGTTTAGATGCACTTATTACTATTGTCGATAGAGAGTTGGATAAATTGAATCTTTTACTTAAGTCTAAAAAAGTGAAAGTCAAACTGAGTAAAAATGCCAAAGAGTACCTAGCCAATGAAGGATATGATGAGCGTTATGGTGCAAGGCACATCGCTCGTGTGATAGATGAAAAAGTGAAAGAAGCACTTACAGATGAGATACTTTTTGGGAAACTTAAAAAAGGTGGTTCTGTAAAAGTGGGTTATAAAAATGAGGCATTACAATTTGATTTTAAAAGTTGAGATAGTCGTTCTCGTCAAAGACGAAGCTTCAGTGAGAGGAATTGAAGATGAGCTTTGCTTATCTTCAAGGAGATTATAATGTCCTCTATGTTCGATGAGGAGGAGTATCTTATTCCTCCACTGAGTGGCTACTCATATATATTTCCTGACCCTAGAGATGCTTCAGATGAAGGACTTCTGGCGTACGGTGGTGATCTCTGTTCTCCTAGACTGCGTGCTGCTTACCGTCAAGGTATTTTCCCCTGGTACAATCCTGGCGATCCTATACTCTGGTGGTCACCCAACCCACGGCTTTTACTTTATCCTGACAAATTTCGTGTGCGTAAATCTTTTCGCAGGGTATTGCGCAGCGGTAAGTTTACGGTTACTTTTGATAAGGAATTTTCAAATGTCATTAAACATTGTGCAATGGTTCCCAGAAACGAGCAGGATCATACATGGATCACAGAAGAGATACAAAAAGCTTTTATAGAGCTTCATGAAGAGGGGTATGCCCATAGTGTTGAAGTCTATAAGGAGGGAAAACTTGTAGGTGGGCTATATGGTATCGCAATGGGAAAAGCTTTTTTTGGTGAGTCAATGTTCTCTTTGGCGGCAGATGCTTCGAAAGTAGCTTTTAAAGCACTAAGTGATGTTTTAGGCGCGAAAGGTTATGATTTTATAGATTGTCAGATGAAAACAGACCACATGATAGGTTTGGGTGCACAAATAGTCCAGAGGGATACATTCCTGGATGAATTGGATGTTGCCTTGCAGAAGCCTGGTGACTTGGGAGATTGGCATCATTTTAAATGGACATATCCATTAGAAGGAAGAATAGATGGTAAATAGGGATATAGGATTCTCTTTATGGTTGGATTTTGTGGAGAGAGATTATCTTAAAAATGAGTTTTCAAAACTGATCGAAAATGGTACGATCAATGGGGCTACGAGCAACCCATCTATCTTTGCTTCAGCGATCACTACTTCTCCCGCATACAAAGAACAGCTGGAAAGCTTGTCAGGGAAAAGTGCCAAAGAGAAGTATGAAGCTTTGGCTATCGAGGACATACGTACTGCTGCACAAGCATTAAGATCCTCTTATTCTGAGGGGAATGATGGCTATATCTCTATAGAAGTTGACCCTTTTCTTTCCAATGATACAGAAGGTACCATTGCAGAGGGGAAAAGACTCTTTGCAGCGATAGGTGAGCCTAATGTGATGGTGAAAGTACCGGCAACTGAAGCTGGATATGCTGCAATGACAGAACTATTGGATACAGGTATCTCTGTAAATGCAACACTGATCTTCTCTCCTAAACAAGCACAAAGATGTCTTAAAGCAATGACAAAAGGGTTAGACAGTTTTGAAGCAGATGGTGGTGGAAGAGTAGATGCGGTCATCTCTGTTTTTGTGAGTCGCTTTGACAGATTACTTGATGTTGACTTAGCGCAAGAAGGTATAGACGTATCCAGAACAGGTATTTACAATGCTGCCAAGATCTATAATCTTATCGAAAAAAATCTTACACCAAGTATACGTACACTTTTTGCAAGTACAGGTGTCAAAGGTGATGCGTTGGCAGCAGATTATTATATGAGAGAACTCTTGGCATCACGCTCTGTCAATACAGCTCCTTTGGCTACCATAGAATCTTTTGTCAAAAGTAAAGGGTTAACACCAAAGTTACCTATTGAAGAGAGTGAGATCAATGGCTATTTTACAAAACTGGCTGATAGCGGTTTTAACATGGATGAAATATATGCCTCTTTACTCAAAGATGGATTGGAAGCATTTGAACAAGCATTTAAAGAGATGCTAGAGAGTCTTGAATCTATTAAATAAATAAAATCTGCCAAAAAGGAAGTGACATGGAAGAGAAACTCAAACTTTATCTACAAACTATGATCAGTAATGAAGGGTCTGACCTTCACATTAAATCAGGTTCTCAGGTAAGAGTACGTATTCATGGTGTATTGAAGGTACTTGGAAAAGATGCATTGAGTGCAGAGATGGTCGATAAACTTGCACGTGAGATCACCACCAAAGACCAGTATGAAAAACTGATCAATGACCGAAACCTGGATTTCTCTTATGTATTAGGTGAAGAAAACCGATTTCGTGTGAACTTCTTTTATCAGATGGATGGTTTGAGTGCAGTTTTCCGTATTATTCCTGTGAAGATCTTAACACTTGATGAGCTTAACCTCCCGGAAGTCCTTAAAACTTTTACTGATATACAACGGGGGCTTGTTCTTGTGACAGGTGTGACAGGCTCTGGTAAATCTACCACCTTGGCTGCTATGATAGACAAGATAAACAGAGAGCAGAAAAAACATATTATTACAGTAGAAGACCCTATTGAGTTTGTCCATAAAGACAGAGGATGTTTGGTTAACCAAAGAAGTATAGGACAAGATGCACATTCATTTTCGGATGCACTTAGAGCAGCTTTGAGGGAAGATCCTGATATTATCCTCGTGGGTGAGATGAGGGACTTGGAGACGATCGATATTGCATTGCATGCAGCAAATACGGGTCACCTTGTATTTTCAACTCTGCATACATTGGATGCAAAAGAGACGATCGACAGGATCGTCGGTATGTTCGGAAATGAAGAACAGAACCGTATTCGTATGTCTTTGGCTTCTGTACTTGAGGGGGTTATCTCACAAAGACTTATCCCTACAAAAAAAGGTGGAAGGGTCGCGGGAATAGAGATACTCAAAAAGACAGCGAGAATAGAACAACTTATAGCCGAGAATCGTGATTCAGAGATCCCAGATGCTCTTTTTGACGGTAAAGAGATCTACGGAACACAAACTTTTGACCAGGCACTTCTAGATATCTTACGCAGAGGGGAGATCACAGAGAAGACAGCTTTGGAGTATGCAACAAACCCGGCAGATATGAAACTTAAAATACAAGGTGTCGGTAAAGGCGCTATCGTTGATGAACATGCTGATAAGAAAGAGAAAGAAATCTTTGAGTTTAAAGATGAGGAAGAATAATTTAAACTTTTTTCGATATAATCCGCTTCCAATTATCATACAAGATATGGTAATATTTAAACTTAAGGACAAAATATGTTAGAAGGTATCGTTAGAGAGAGTATCGGTAAGCGTAATGCAAAGCAGCTTAAAAGAGATGGTTATCTAATCGCTAATATTTATGCACATGGTGTTGAAAATATCAATGCTGCATTTAAACGTGGTGAATTTGTAAGAACTATAAGAAATAAAGAGACACTTGCATTCCCAGTTAAAGTTGGTGATAAAGAGATCAATGTATTTATCCAAGAGTATCAACTCCACCCGGTAAATGGTGATGTGACTCACGTTGACCTGAGAGTAGCAGTTCCAGGACAAGTAACAAACTTCCTTGTCCCTGTAATCACACATGGAACACCAGTAGGTCTTAAAAACAAAGGTGTACTTGTTATGTCTAAAAAAAGATTAAAAGTAAAAGGGACTATCGAAGATATGCCTGTAAACTTTGATCTCAATGTTGAACCACTTGATAGAGATGAGTCTCTCCTTATCAGAGATATTGAAGTACCTGCAAACTGTAAAATGATGGACAGACCAGATGTTGCTATCTGTGGTGTAATCAAAGCTAAATAAAAAGTCATGACACTTTTCGTAGGTCTAGGTAATCCGGGATCACAATACGAAAATACACGACACAATATCGGCTTCAGAGTCATCGACAAACTTGTTGATGCCTCTGAAGCTCGAGATATTTCCAAAACCTCTTTTCAAGGCAAGCTCAATCGTGCTTCCAACTCACTTTTTTTAAAACCCACAACCTTTATGAATCTTTCTGGTAAAAGTCTGCAAGCAGTTAAACATTTTTATAAAGTAGATTTGGATGAGATCATTGTAATTCATGATGATATCGATCTTCCATTTGGTGCGGTGCGTTTTAAAAAAGGTGGTGGACATGGTGGACATAATGGACTAAAATCCATTGATACATATATTACTAAAGAGTATCTGCGTGTAAGAGTAGGTGTTGGAAAACCGGAACATAAATCACAAGTATCTGATTATGTGTTGCATGATTTTTCCAATGAAGAGGCGAAAGCACTGGATAAACTTATTGCACATGTAGCTGAAGCTTGTAAATTACTGGTAAGTGAAGAGTTAAATGAAGTCAAGTCAAAATATAGTTTAAAATCTATAGAAGGTTTGAATGTATGAGTCTCCTTTATCCCTCATTACATTTTAGGTATATATCAAAACTTTATATTAAAAATCTGCTAGCCATTCTGTTTGGCCTCTCTTTTGCTTTTGCAGTGATCGATTATTTTCAGCACGTACAAAAACTTAATGTTTCAAGTAATTACCAAATACTCTATATATTTTATATGTGGCAAGAGGCATTGGGATTACTTTACCCTTTAGCCATTGTATTTGCTGTGATCATGACTAAACTTTCTCTGGTGAAAAATAATACCATGGGTGCACTGCATGCTTTTGGGTATAATAAAAAGAGGCTTTTTATCCCCTTATTGACAGTGGCATCTGTCACCTATGCAATCTTTACTTTCTTACATACAACCGAGTTCTCATATGCTAAAGACAAGGCAGAAGTTTTACTTGAAAATGAACTTCATGCCTATGATGTCAACGATCTTTTCTTTAAATATAATGATACTTTCGTCTATATCAAAAACCTTGACCCGGTAGAAAAAAAGATAAACGATATCACAATTTTTAAAGTTGAAGGTTATCAAGTACGTTACACTATTAATGCTCCTGTTGCTATATTTGACGGTGAGGAATGGGATGCACAAAATGCCATACTTAAAACACATGTCTATAAAAAAGGTGAATTAGAAAAATATATAATAGAGAAAAAAAAGAGTATCAAAACACTTCAAGGATATAAACCTAAGATCATTGAGTCACTCTATGAGGGGAAAGCACTTAATATCATAGATGCATTTAACACATGGCAACTCCTTAACAAACAAAATTTAGATTCAGATAAAATTCGAGCAGCTTTATATAATAAAATAGTCGTCCCACTCTTTGCTATTGCCCTCTTGCTGATTCTCTTTTTTAAGTTGCCTTTTCATGCAAGAATGATGAATATTGGATCGGTGATAGCACTTTCATTAGGGGCAACCTTTGTGATATGGGGTATTCTGTTTGGCTTAAATCAAATGAGTTCAAATGGTGTTTTAGCCCCTGAATTTACAGCTATTTTACCTATAGTTCTTTTATGGCTATATGCGATATATGTGTACATCACAGATGAAAAATCTATTGCTTAAATAAGTCTCTACCTCACTCTTAGTCATTTTTAGATAAAATCACCCTAAAATAGAGATATTATTAGGATTAGATAAATGAATATTGATTATAAAGCATTGGCAGAGAAATATGGTACGCCATTGTATATTTATGATTTTGATTATATTGAGAATAGATATAACACACTTAAAGATGCTTTTTCCGGAAAAAAATCTATTATCAATTATGCTGTAAAAGCAAACTCAAACCTCTCTGTGATCGCTCATCTTGCAAAGCTTGGTTCAGGTGCTGACTGTGTAAGTATCGGTGAAGTACAAAGAGCTTTGAGTGCAGGTGTAGACAGATATAAGATCATTTTTTCCGGTGTAGGGAAACGTGATGATGAGATACGTGCTGCCCTGGAGTATGATATTTTACTGCTAAACTTAGAGAGTGAAGCAGAGATGAAACGTGTGGAAATGATAGCCAAAGAGCTTGGTAAAGAGGCACGTATCTCAATCCGTGTCAATCCAAACATTGATCCTCAAACACATCCTTATATCTCAACGGGACTGCATGAAAATAAATTTGGTGTTGAGATAGATATGGCCAAACGTATGTATATTTATGCCAATAAGTCAGAGTTCCTTAACCCAGTAGGGATCCACTTTCATATTGGTTCACAGCTTACAAAGCTTGAGCCTATACGTGAAGCCTGTGGTATTGTAGCAGATCTTGTACGTTCACTTAAAGCGATCAAAATAGATATCAAATTCTTTGATGTAGGTGGTGGTATCGGTATTGTATATGATGATGAAGTGACTATCGAAGCGCAAGCATATACACAAGCTATTTTTGAAGCAACCAAAGGACTTGACCTTACACTATTGTGTGAACCGGGTCGCTACATGGTTGCTAATGCAGGTGCATTCTTTACTAAAGTACTGTATGAAAAAGTTAATGACGGTAAACGTTTTGTCATCGTAGATGGTGCGATGAATGACCTTATAAGACCAAGTCTATATAATGCCTATCATAAGATAGAAGCAGTGATGACAGAGGGTGAAAAAACACCTGCAGATGTGGTAGGACCGGTTTGTGAAAGTGGTGACTTCTTTGGTAAAGATGTGCCTCTCCCTCCTCTTGAGCATAATGATCTTGTTGTAGTACATTCAGCAGGTGCCTATGGGTTTACTATGGCGAGTAATTATAATACACGTGCCAAATCTGCAGAGGTTGCACTGCAAGGTGGAGAAGACAGACTTATTCGTAAGCGTGAGACCTATGAAGATCAAGTGCGCTTAGAACTTGAGTATTTAGAAAAGTAAAGGTGAGAAGATGACACTGGATGATTTGAGGAATAAGATAGACAATATCGATGACACACTTTTAAAACTCTATAATGAGCGTATGGAGTTGGTGCATAAGGTAGGTGAGCTTAAGAACACTACGGGTGCTCCTATCTATCGTCCGGAAAGAGAACAGGCTATCCTCAATCGTCTTAAGGCTCAAAATAGTGGTAAACTCACAGATGATGCCATTGAAGCACTTTTTCTAGAGATGTTCGCAGTGGCTAGAAACCTTGAACTCCCTGAAGCTGTAGCTTATCTTGGCCCTGAAGCCAGCTTTACACACCAGGCAGCAGAGAGTAAGTTCGGTGCGTTGAGTGCATATCTGCCTATTGGTTCTATTCCCGGTATTTTTAGAGAAGTTGAAAAAGGTACAGCAAAATTTGGTGTGATTCCTATAGAGAACTCTTCGAACGGTATCGTGACAGATACGATTAATTGTCTGGATGAATATGATCTTAAGATCATTGCTGAAGTAGTAGTGGATGTACATCTTGCTTTTGCTACAGTTAATGAAGATATTAAAACGTTAAAGAAAATTTATTCCAGAGATATTGCTTTTGGGCAGTGTAGGAAATTTTTACAGGATCTGGGATTGGATGAGATAGAACATATTCCTGTTGAGTCTACAGCCAAAGCAGCAAGATTGGCACGGGAAGATGAAGATGCGGCAGCACTTTGTCCTTCTGTAGCAGCAAAAATAAATAATCTTCCGATCCGTTTTGAGAATGTAGAAGATGATACCAATAATAAAACACGGTTTTTCATCATCTCTAACTTTGAAAACCAGCCTTCAGGTACTGACAAGACATCAATACTTGCAAGACTCTCAAATGAACCGGGTTCTTTGGTGGATTTTTTAAATGATTTTGAAAAAGGAAATGTGAATTTGACAAAAATAAAATCACATATTGTGGAAGGTAAATCTATTTTCTTTTTAGAGTTTAATGGACATAAAGATGATGCACATATCAAGCAGATATTGAAAAAACATCAAGATGAAATTAAAGTATTGGGCTCTTATGTTAAAGAGACAGAAGACATCTAAAATTAAAAATTAAAAAGTAGAAATTAAAAATGAAGTTTAACAAAGTATTAGAAAATATAAAAACCTATGAAGCAGGGAAACCTATAGAGCTTGTGGTACGTGAATTTGGTATCGCTCCTGAAGATGTAGTGAAACTTGCTTCAAATGAAAATCCCATAGGCACGAATCCTGCTATAGCGAAAGTGATCAGATCTAATGCTGACATTGCTCATCTTTATCCTGATGACAGCATGTTTGAACTCAAAGCCGCGTTGAGTAGAAAGTTTGATGTAACAGATGAGAATATCATCATCGGTGCAGGGTCTGATCAGGTCATTGAATTTATTTCACGTGCAGTGCTGGATGAAAACTCTTCAGTACTTATGTCTGCAGTGACATTTGCTATGTATGAAATCTATGCGAAACAGATGGGTGCGAAAGTACTTCGTACAGCCAGTTATGAACATAAGTATGATGAGTTTATGGAAGCGTTCCATATGCGTAAACCAAAGATCGTCTATATATGTACACCGAATAATCCTACAGGTGATGCGACAAGTAAAGAAGAAGTTCTGGCTATGATCGAGGCAATGCATAAAGATGCGATCATCGTTGTGGATGGTGCCTATATGGAATATGCTGTTGCAAAAGATACGAAGTATGCCATCACACCAAATGATCTGTTAGGGTATGAAAATGTGATCTATCTGGGTACATTTTCCAAAGCACACGGTTTAGGTGGTATGCGGGTAGGGTATGGTATCGCGCAGACTGAACTCATAAGAGAACTCCATAAAATGAGACCTCCATTCAACATCTCTACACTCTCTTTGGCAGTAGCGATAGAAGCATGCAAAGATGAAAGTTTTGTGGAAGAGTCCATTGCACTCCACCAAGAGCAAATTAAACGTTATGAACTGTTTGCAGATGAAAATGGTTTAGACTTTATTGACAGTTATACCAATTTTATTACCTATCTGTTTGATGAGACATTGGATTCAACAAAGATCTCGGATGCACTGCTTCAAAGAGGTGTGATCATTCGTAATTTGGCTTCTTATGGGATGAATGCAGTGCGTATCACTATTGGGACGCAAAAACAGAACGATACCTTTTTTAAACATTTTAAAGAGGTCATTGCTTGAAAAGAGTAGAAGTGGTAAAGCAGGGTGAAGTAGAAGTGAAATCTTTTGTTTTGCAGGATTTTACTGCAAATGATACTGAGACTACCGTCTCTGAACCGGTGAGCAAAAAAGAGTTAAAATTACTTGCAAAAGAGTTAGGTCTGGCGTATGATGATGCAACTGTCGCTTTTGCCAAAAAACTTATAAATGCATATATAAAAAAGAGATAAGTAAAATAATGAATATACGATCATATAGCATAGAAGAGCTCAATACTTTATCAGAAGATATCAGACAAAAGATATTGGATACAGTAAGTCAAAATGGTGGACATTTAAGTTCAACGATGGGTGCAACAGATCTTATCGTAGCGATGCATAAGGTTTTTGATGTGAATAAAGACCCTTTTATTTTTGATGTAAGCCACCAAGCCTATGCACATAAACTGCTTACAGACCGTTGGGATAACTTCGATACTTTACGTCAGTTTGGTGGGATCTGCGGTTATACTAAACCTAAAGAGTCTAAGTATGATTATTATGTTGCAGGACACAGTTCTACATCTATCTCACTGGCAGTAGGTGCTGCCAAAGCCATAGCACTTAAAGGGGAAGATAGAATTCCCGTAGCATTTATCGGTGATGGAAGTATGTCTGCGGGAATGGTTTATGAAGCACTGAATGAACTGGGTGACAGAAAATACCCCGTAGTCATCATACTCAATGATAATGAGATGAGTATCGCTAAACCGATCGGTGCTATCTCTAAACTGCTTTCACAAACGATGGCAGGTTCCTTTTATCAGAAGTTCAAGGGTAGAGTGGAAAAAGTACTTGAGCATTTACCGGAGGGTGCCAGTTATATGGCGAAAAGGTTTGAAGAGTCCTTCAAACTTATCACTCCGGGTATCTTATTTGAAGAGATGGGTATAGAGTATATAGGCCCTGTAGATGGACATGATATCGAATCACTTATTGAAACGATGGAAGTAGCAAAAGAGTTGGGTAAACCAGTCATCATTCATGCACAAACTACTAAAGGTAAAGGGTATGAGATCGCTGAAGGGACTAAAGAGCATTGGCATGGTGTAAGTGCTTTTGATCTTAAAACCGGAGAATCATCAAAAAAAGGCGGGGCAAAAGCAGCAACTGCCATTTTCTCTGATACTTTGGTTGAACTTGCAGACAAAGATGAAAAAGTTGTGGGTGTCACTGCTGCTATGCCAAGTGGTACAGGTATGTCTGCAGTCATGGAAAAATATCCGGAGCGTTTTTGGGATGTTGCGATCGCAGAACAGCATGCAGTCACTTCTATGGGACCTTTGGCAAAAGAGGGATTTAAACCCTTTTGTACGATCTACTCAACCTTTTTACAACGTGGATTTGATCAGGTTATTCATGATATCGCACTTATGGACCTAGGTGTTGCTTTTGCATTGGATCGTGCCGGTATTGTAGGTGAAGATGGTGAAACACATCAAGGTGCATTTGATATCTCTTACCTGCGAGGGATACCAAATATGACACTGCTTGCACCCTATAATGAAACGACGATGAAACTTGCTATGGAGTTTGCTAAAGAGTATGATCACCCTTGTGCCTTCAGATACCCTAGAGGTGCTTTTATTTCTGAAGATCGTGAAAGCCCTGCTTATGAGTTAGGAAAATCTGTCCTGCTTCAGGAAGGAGAAGAGATCCTCTTCATTGGTTATGGAAATGGTGTAGGACGAGCAGAGCAAACAGCAGCTTTGTTAGATAAAAAAGTAGCTATTTTAGATCTGCGTTTTGTTAAACCGTTAGATGAAGAGATGCTTGTAAAACTAAGCAGTGACTATAAAAAATGGTTTGTCTTCTCTGACTCTGCAACACAAGGTGGCGTAGGTTCAGCCATACTTGAACTTTTAAGTCAAAAGAAGATACAAGATATATCGTTAACCTCATTTGAGTATGATGATGCGTTTATTACGCATGGGAATACGAAGTTGGTGGAAGAGAGTTTGGGGATATTACCTGAGCAGTTGGCAAAACGGATTATGTAGGGTGGGTTTACCCACCGTGTAAAAGGAAATTGGCATAATATCAATAGTTAATATTAAAGAAGGTGGATAAATCCACCCTACGGAATTTGAATAAGTATCTTATGAGATATTTTTTCAAGTTCAGTGACAGTGAACAAAATACTTTCAAGGAATTAGAAAAATGGCTAACGAATACATTTTTACAAGTGAATCGGTAACCGAGGGTCATCCAGATAAAATGGCTGATCAGATCTCTGATGCGATATTAGATTATATTATCGCACGAGATCCACAGGCTAGAGTGGCTTGTGAGACGTTAGTGAGTAATGGTTTTTGTGTTATCGCAGGAGAACTTAAAACAACAGAATATGCACCAATGCAAGAGATTGCCAGAGAGGTCATAAGAGAGATCGGTTATACAAATGCACTCTATGGTTTTGACTATAGATCTGCAGGTGTACTCAATGGTATAGGTGAGCAGAGTCCAGATATCAACCAGGGTGTTGATCAGGCTTCAGGAGAGATAGGAGCAGGTGACCAGGGATTGATGTTCGGTTATGCATGTAAAGAGACTCCGGAACTTATGCCTTTGCCTATCTCCTTAGCACATAAAATAACTGCTAAACTAGCAGAAGTACGTAAAAATGGTACTGTCCCGTTTTTACGTCCAGACGGAAAAGCACAGGTTTCTGTTAAATATGTAGATGGGAAACCTGTATCTATAGATACTATTGTTGTCTCTACACAACATCATGACAATGTTTCTTTGGCACATGTACAAGAGGCAGTGCTTGAAGAAGTTATAAAAGCAGTGATTCCTGCAGAGTTGATGAGTGATGATATTAAGTACCACATCAACCCTACAGGGCGTTTTGTGATCGGTGGTCCTCAAGGGGATGCCGGACTTACAGGACGTAAGATCATCGTAGATACCTATGGAGGTTCATGTCCTCATGGCGGGGGAGCATTCTCAGGTAAAGATCCTACTAAAGTAGACCGTTCTGCTGCTTATGCAGCAAGATATGTAGCTAAAAATCTTGTAGCAGCAGGTGTGTGTGATAAAGCAACACTTCAAATTGCCTATGCCATTGGTGTATCTGAACCGGTTTCTATCTATGTAGACACACATGGTACAGCAACTGTAGATGAAGAGAAGATCACGGCATGTGTAGAGGAATTGTTTGATCTCACGCCTAAAGGGATCATGGAAGAGTTGGATCTACTTAGACCGATTTATCGTAAAACAGCTGCTTATGGACACTTTGGTAGAGAAGATAAAGACTTCACATGGGAACAGACAGTTAGGGTAGATGATATTAAACAATTTTTAGGACTTTAGTTCTATAAAAAGAGGCTCAATAAAAAGAGTCATTATCAACTAGCAAATCTCTGCATTGTAGGGATTTGCTTTGTTTTACACTATTTACTCAATTTATCAAAATATTAAAGTATTTCTTAAAAATCTTTTGATATAGTTTGAGCATATTCAATTTAAGGAGAATAAATGGCAGTATATATTAATGATACTTGTATCAACTGTGCGGCGTGTATTGACGAATGTCCAGTAGAAGCAATCGTAGATGAGGATGATAACCCAACGGGTGAAGAGATTTACTACGTATACGCAGACAAATGTGTTGAGTGTGTAGATCACCATGATGTTCCAGCTTGTGCTGAAGCATGTCCAACTGAAGGTTGTATTGAATGGGCTGACGTTGTAGACGGTATGCCGGCAATGGAAAACAGAGGCGCTAAAGGCGAACCTGTAATCGAAGACTAATCCTTCCTTGTCAGGCTTTTGCCTGACAAATCTTTCTTATTCTATCTATCTCTTTTTTTAATAAATATTTTATATTCTTTTGGGTATAATGCCGCCCGAATACTTCTCATGAAGTAAATAATCGCTTAGGAATATAAGTATGGAACAAACATTATCGATCATCAAACCAGATGCAGTAGCTAAAAACGTTGTAGGACAAATTCTTGCAAGATTTGAAGCAGCAAACCTTAGAATTGCAGCAACTAAAAAAATTCAACTTTCACAAGCTGATGCTGAAGCATTTTACGCTATTCATGCTGAAAGACCTTTCTTTAAAGATCTTGTAGACTTCATGATCTCTGGTCCTGTTGTTGTAACAGTACTTGAAGGTGAAAATGCAATGGCTAAAAACAGAGATCTTATGGGTGCTACTAACCCTAAAGAAGCAGCAGCCGGTACTATCAGAGCTGACTTTGCAGACAGCATCGATGCAAATGCAGTTCACGGAAGTGATTCTGTTGAGAATGCAACAATTGAAATTAATTTCTTTTTTGCACAAAGAGAAATCAACTAAAATACCTTTTTAAGAGATTTTCTTATGCAAATGGTATTTGATAAAATAGGTTCTACAGCAAAACCTTTTAAATTAGATTTAGAAGGTGCTTTACTGGAAGGAACTTTACAGAAAAGTGGTTATCATCAAGTAACTTTAGACGCACAAATGAGTGGCAGTGTTGAGTTGTCATGTGACAGATGTGGTGACACATTTGACTATGATCTGGACAGTAAACTGAAACTCAAACTAAGCGATCAAGTATCTGAAGATAAAGATGATTTGGATATAATTGAGTTTTTAGATGGCGAAATAGATATTTCGTACATACTACAGAGCGAACTCAATACACTTAAAAGTGCTTATAACTATTGTGACAAGTGTGACAATAGTGATGAGAATTTTGAGATGGAATTTTAAACAAAAGGAATTATTATGGCAGTACCTAAAAGACGTGTGAGTCACACAAGAGCAGCAAAAAGAAGAACACACTACAAGTTAACACTTCCAATGCCGGTAAAAGATGCAGATGGAACATGGAGAATGCCTCACCACATGAACATGACTACTGGTGAGTACAAAACAACTAAAGCGTAATC
>JAYEOF010000192.1:19700-21868 GCA_034722695.1 Campylobacterota bacterium | reverse complement strand
TAGTCACATGATAGCCCCTCTTTTTCAAGAATGGAAGCAAGTAGAGAGCTTCTTCCACAACCAAAATCTAAAGCTGTTTCAGGTTTGCCTACCAAGGGAAGAGTAAAGTCTAAAAAACGCTGAAAATAGGCTTGATAGCCCTCATCATTTTCATCATTCTCATGTAAATTATAACGCTCTTTTTGTGTAGAGAAGTCCTGATAGCACTCTGGTGACTTGAAAATATATTCACAATCTGTGCAATGGTAATATCTAATATTTGTTTTTTCATGTACGAATGAGTCTATTGATTTATTACAAATATGGCAGTTCAATTTCACCCCTTTAAAACGTATGTTATGTTACTATTTAATCTATTAATGCAAGGACAAAGAAGAGATGAAAAGAAGAGATTTTATAACTGGCACAGCCATAGGAGCTACAGCTTTAGCACTGAGTGGATGCCACAGAGCTGAAGATAAAACAGAAGATGGTTCAGTACACATCAACAAAGGAAAAAAGGTAACCCTAAAACTTGCCACCTCTTGGCCTGCACACTTCCCCATCATGGGAACGGGAGTCGATACCTTTGCCAAACGTTGTTTTGAACTCTCTGGTGGAAGCCTCGAAATCAAAGTCTATGCTAAAAACATCCTAGTTCCTGCACTTCAAGTCTTTGACTCTACTTCAGCCGCACAGATAGATGCTTTTCATTCAGGTGTCTATTATTGGAAAGGGAAAAATCCTGCATTTTCCATCTTTGGAGGGATGCCGCTAGGGCTTACAAGTGAAGAGATGATCACTTGGATGAAGTTTGGCGGTGGGTATGAACTTTGGCGTGAAATGTACGGCAAGTTCAACCTCTACCCTCTCATAGGAGGTACTACAGGTCCTCAAATGGGTGGTTGGTTCAAAAAAGAGATCAACGCTCTGGCTGATCTTAAAGGTTTAAAAATGCGTATCCCCGGACTTGGTGGAGAAGTGATGAAAAAACTTGGTGTCAACCCCGTACTCCTGCCTGCCGGAGAGATATACACTTCGCTTGAACGTGGTACCATAGATGCTACAGAGTGGGTAGGACCTGCACTGGACAGCATGATGGGCTTTGCCAAAGCAGCACCCTATTATTACACAGGATGGCATGAACCCGGTTCTATTTTGGAGATCACTTTCAATAAAGCACGATGGGAGAAGCTTAGTGCTGAGCATCAAGCCATCATCACAGCAGCCAGCGAAGAGATGACAAGCACTATGCTTCAAGAGTTCCGCTATAAAAATGCCAAAGCCCTGCAAGAGCTCCCAAAAAATGTGCAGATAAAAACATTTCCTAAAGAGATGATGGATGCAGCAAAAATAGCTCTAAATGAAGTATTAGTAGATGAAAGTACTAAGAGTGATGATTTTAAACGTGTGTTAAAGAGTTATGAGGATTTTGTAAAGATAAACAAACCTTGGGATGATATCTCTACCAAGAACTTTTTAGAGATCAGAGGGTAAGCCCTCTAAACCTACTTATATATCCCAAAAAGAAAATATTTTTACTTCTTCCCTATCTCATCCACACTTTTATCTATTTCACTTATGAAACTTTCTATCTTTTTACCAAAATCATCAATGAAATTTTTGGTTTTTTCCAAATCAATATTGATATTTTCTTTGTCTATCTTAATACCCACATTTTTAGACATATCTACTTTACCCTCAGAGATATCCTTTTGGATATTTTGAGCAGCCGCTTCAAATGTTTGCTTTAAAGTGTTAAAAAAGTCTTTGGTTTGGTTGATGTCTATATTGATCTTCTTATCATCAATATCTATACCTAGTTTAGAAAAAAGGTCTTTGTTTTGTTCTGCCATGTTATACTCCTTAATAATACAAGGAGTATAACATATTTAGAGACCTATTAGAGAAAGGCCAATAAAGAAGCTGTAACAGCCACATTAAGAGACTCAACTCCACGTTGCATAGGTATGACTATACTTTTGTCACAAAGCGCTTCTACAGGCTTACTTACCCCTTCACTCTCATTGCCCAGTATAAAGATGGTTTTATCACTATAGTCCTGTTCTTTATAGCTTCGGGAGGCATGAGAGGAGAGAGTGTAAAGGTTGGCTCCCTCTTTTTTAAATGATTCCAGTGTTTTTTTAAGATTTGTTGTTTTAATGATGGGCATTTTAAAGAGTGTGCCT
>JAYEOF010000192.1:17191-19600 GCA_034722695.1 Campylobacterota bacterium | reverse complement strand
CCGTTCCAAGCAATATGGGGTTTACCCTCATCATCAAACTCAACAGCCGGCATACCCATGATGTTATACCCGGCATCTACATAATGGATTTCACCCGTCACTCCGGAACTCAAGTCTGAAAGCAGATACATCCCAGAATTACCTACCTGGTTGATAGTAACATTCTCTTTAAGTGGTGCATGTGCTTTATTCCATTTAAGCATGAAAGCAAAGTCACCGATACCCGCAGCCGCAAGTGTTTTGATGGGACCAGCTGAAATAGCATTCACACGTATACCATCTCTACCAAGATCTTCAGCAAGGTATTTAACAGTCATCTCAAGCGCTGCTTTAGCCACACCCATAAGGTTATAGTTAGGGATATACTTTTCTCCACCATAGTAACTGAGTGTAAGTACAGAAGAGCTTGTTGAAAGGATAGGTTTTAACTCTCTTACGATCTCGATAAGTGAATAGACTGAGATATCCATCGCTACATCAAATGCCTCTTTTGAAATATCCACAAAACGTCCACTTAATCCCTCTTTGGGTGCAAAAGCAATAGAGTGTACGATAAAGTCTATCTGACCCATATCTTTTTCAAGAGACGCTTTAAGTGCTGTGATCTCTTCTGGCTTGCTTACATCACAAGGATAAAGTCTTGCTCCACACTCCAGATCTTCTGCGATAGGCGCTAATTTCTGTTCAAATCTTTCATTGAGAAATGTAATAGCCATTTCGGCACCCTGCTCTTGACACGCTTTTGCTATGCCGTACGCGATAGACTTTTTATTGGCAATGCCTAAAATGACACCTTTTTTGCCTTTCATTATCATAATAGTACTCCTAAAATTAATTCCCGTATTTTACCATTATTGAGGTAAAATGTAGAATGAATACAATGAAAGAACTCAACAAATGAAGAAAATATTACTTATTAGTACCGGTGGGACATTTAATAAGGTCTATGACCCATCAAACGGTGAACTTCTTGTAGATAAAACAGCATCTGCATTGGTAACCATTGCAGACAAATGGCTTTATAGATTTGAAATTATAAATATAATAGGAAAAGACAGCCTTTACATCAACAATCAAGACAGGTTACAGCTCTTAGCTACCATTGAACACTCAACATTTGATGATATTATCATTATTCATGGCACTGACAGCATGAATATCACTGCTAAATACTTGGCTGATGGGGATTTAGAAAAACGCATTGTCTTAACAGGTGCGATGGTACCCTATTCTATAGATCCTGTAGAGGCTACAGCAAATCTTGCTTCCGCCTTTGGGTACTTGCAAACATTAAATAAGGATGGTGTCTATATCGTAATGAATGGAATATGTGGACTTCATAGTAAGATCAAAAAAGATAGAAAAAATGCTAAGTTTATTCTTTCATGAATTTTAGTTCATTTTGATATACTTTTACTATCAATAAAAACAAGGGAATAAACATGAAGATAAAATTATTAATGGTAGTGCTTGCGGGGTTGAGCTTTAGCGGCTGTACTGACTCTATGAACACCATTTCACCATCAGCATCTGCACGTACTTATCAGACACCGACACCTCAAAAAGAAGCAATCTTTCATAAAACCATGAAAGAAGTCGCACTAAGTACCAGAGATAATCCAAAGTACAACAGAATGGCTTTAGAAACACCAGAAAAAAAAGAGTGGTTTAAAACACTGATGTATCGTCTATGGGATAGACAGATAACCAGAGATCAATTTATATCTGAAGGATTAACCAAATATCCTACACATCAGTATGAATTTGCATTTATCGCCAATGGCTTTCAGCAACGTTCATAAATAATGATCCCTATTGATATACAATAGGGTCTTTTACACCAGCCTGTTCAAAACCACGTAAACGTAATCTACAACTATCACAGATACCACATGCTTTCTCTTCATCCTGATAGCAGCTCCAAGTATCATCTAATGGAACATCAAAATCCAAAGACCTCTGTACAATTTCACTTTTCTTTAATGCTACAAGAGGCATTTTTATCTCTAAATTAGTTTCCTCTTTTGTTCCCATATTGATCGCTTTTTGCATCTGCATAATGTAATTCTCTCGACAATCTGGATATCCACTGCTGTCTTCTTCAACTACACCTATGAAAAGTGCCTCAGCAGCATGTTTCTCTGCAATAGCCGCAGCAATAGAGAGAAAAATACCATTTCTAAAAGGTACATAAGTGACAGGAACACCCTCTTCCACCCCTCCTGTAGGAACGTCTATGCTCATATCAGTTAAAGCCGATGCACCGATCTGTTCAAAAAAATTCAAGTCTATTTCATACGATTTCTCAGCATCAACATTTTCAGCGATCTTTCTAAAGCACTCTAACTCTTTAGCTTGGGTACGCTGTCCATAATTAAAATGCAAAGCAATGATCTCATAACCCTCTTT
>JAYEOF010000192.1:0-17091 GCA_034722695.1 Campylobacterota bacterium | reverse complement strand
ATTTTACCAAGATTTGGGTAAACTTCGAGCATGAAAATTATAGACTTAGAGAATCAAACCAGCCTAGCTGTAGATATTGATGCACTTGAAAAAATAGGCCAAAGTCTTACCACTAAAGAGATAGAGCTTATCATTACAGATAATGAGGGTATTCAGGAACTTAACCAGGAATATAGAGACAAGAACAAACCGACAGATGTACTCAGTTTTCCTATGGATGCTCCTTTTACGGAACAATCTATTTTTGGTATGCCACTGGGATCGATCGTGATCTCTGCTGATCTTGTGAGAGAAAAAGCAAATGCACTTGGGCATAATATACAGGATGAGCTCTCTTTACTTTTCATTCATGGTCTGCTTCATCTTCTAGGCTTTGATCATGAAACAGATGATGGTGAGATGAGAGTGAGAGAAAAAGAGATCATAGAGGCATTTGATCTCCCTTCAAGTCTCATAGTAAGAACAACTGAATCTTCTGATTCAAATTAAGGATAGTAATGGATTTTGTCATTTTTGTTATCGCCATGGGCGTTTTGATATGGGGAGCGGACCTACTCATAAACCAAAGTGAGCGTATCGCTTTAAAATTTAAAATACCTGAATTTATCATCGGAGCAACACTCATTGCACTGGGTACCTCTTTACCTGAAATGGCTGCAAGTATAGCAGCAAGTATGAATGGTAAGTCAGATATCGCCATTGCCAATGTGATCGGAAGTAATGTACTTAACATTACCCTGGTTCTCGCAACTGTTTTTCTTATTTCAAAGAAGATCAATCCGGCAAGAGACTTTTTTGCTAAAGACAGTACATGGGCCTTAGTACCTGTTCTTGTATTCGTCTTAATGATCATTGACGGTATGATCTCCAGGTTTGATGCGGCACTGCTACTCCTTTTAATGGGAGCCTATCTACTCTTTTTGCTGCAAGATGCTAAAAATATACCTGAAGAGGACTTGGAAGATCTTGATGAAAGTACTTTTTCATGGGTAAAGGTCATACCTGTTCTCTTTGGTGGATTCGTTTTGGTGATCGTTGGGGCGCATTTTACAGTAGAAAGTGCTTCTGAGATCGCCAGAGATTTTGGGATCAGTGAGTGGATCATTGGTATTATTATGATCTCATTGGGAACCTCTCTACCTGAATTGGTTGTCAGTATCTCTGCTGCGATGAAAGGAAAGGTTGATATGGCTATAGGAAACATTATCGGTTCAAACATGGCAAACACAACGGTAGTACTTGGTGCAGCGGCCATGGTGAATCCTATGGCTATCAATGCACCTGCCTATCTTTTTGATATCGCTACGATGATCGTTGCCACACTACTGCTTGTATTTATCACCGCGAACAAACTTTACAATAAATCTGCAGGTATGAGTTTGATCATTATTTTAGGACTGTTTTTAAATAATACACTGCAAAGTATGTAACGTATTCAGAGGGTTCTAAACTAAAACAAATCTGAGTGTGAAGTCTCTACCTTTGGTTTTGGTTTTGACTTTACTCTCTTTTTCTTAACTGATACAACCTCATTATCTACATCTATTTTGTTAGATATATTTAGCTCTTTATTTTCACTTACATCTTCTGGTTTCTTCTTGAAATATCCATTTTTATAAAGCCACTTATAAATATCTGCAGCAATAGGTCCCGATGTACTTCCTCCATGTCCACCATGTTCTACCAATACTGTCACAATGTATTGTGGATCATCATAAGGTGCGTATGTAGTGATCCAGGCATGTGATCTGTGATAATACTCCAACTCATGCTCTTTTAAACGATTCACTGTAGACTGAGGAATGGAAGTAACCTGTGAAGTTCCTGTTTTCCCCGCAACAATGACGGGTAACTTACTCATCGCTTTAAATCCAGTCCCTTTTCTTGCATTACACACATCATACATCCCTTTTCTGATCTCATTCAGGTAATAGGGCTCAAACTGCATAGGTACAATATTTCGCTTGGTAGCTTTACCGTCAACCACCCTTGCAATACTTGGTGTAACAAGATTAGACGTTGCCAAAAGAGCAGTATAACGTGCTACCTGCAAAGGAGTGACAAGATCATACCCTTGTCCTATAGAAGCAATAACCGTTTCACCCATATACCATGGTTGATTGAAACGTTTTCTTTTCCATGCTTTATCTGGCATCACACCATTATACTCCCTTGGCAAGTCTACCCCTGTCTTAATCCCTAGTCCAAAGGCTCTAAGATTTTTTGCCATAGCATTGATACCCACTTTTAAACTTTTATTATAAAAATAGACATCACAACTCTCTCGAATAGCTTTTCGCAACTCTACTGTACCATGCCCATGCTTTTTCCAGCATCTGAATTTATGTGTACTTTTACCCAATGTAATGTGGCCATTACAATATTCTGAACTTGCTAAAATATTGGGTTGTGCCTTTTCAAAAGCAAGTGCCATTCCCATCTTTATCGCTGAACCGGGAGGATAGGTCCCATGAATGATCTTATTGGTAAAAGGGTGTGCAAGATCATCCTGCAGTGCTTTCCAGTTCTTAGAGCTGATACCACCTACAAAAAGATTGGGATCATAAGAAGGATAACTTACCGCAGATAAGATTTCACCATTGGTTCTCATTACAACAACAACACCTGTAGCTTCACCAAAACGTTCATAGATCATTTGTTGTAGATTGATATCTATATTCAGTTGAAGATTTTTATTGTCTTCTGGTAATTTCTTTTCCAGTACATCTATCGCTCTATTGGTTGCAGTTACTTTACTTACTTCGTAACCCAACTCCCCTTCTAGAACACTATTGTAGTATCTCTCTAAACCACTTTTTCCTATCTTGCCAACTTCCTTAACTACTGGGTCCTTCTTATTTTCCTTGTTATTCGACCTTCCCGTATATCCAACAATATGTGCACCATATTTCCCATATGGGTAATACCGTTTTGTTTCAGCTTCTATCTTGATCTCACCGTGCAGACTCAATTTAGGATAGGCACCCATCATATCAGGATAATGAATAAAATCCACCACTTTGATAAACTTATGATTATAGGGGGAATTATGTTTTTTATAAACTTTTCTCATGACAGTTTTATTAAGATCAGGAAAAGTATCTACAAGCCTATCAATAATCTCATCGAGTTTATTCTTTTTTTGCTCATCTTTTTTTACTTTTAAGTGGGGTACGATAGAGATGGAAAAACCTATCTGATTCATCGCAAGAAGATTACCGTTAATATCACTTATTTCACCCCTGACAGGCTTAATAAAGCGTTTTCTCTCTATATTATCTTTTGCCAATCCTTCGTAATAAAAATTGGATTTAATACTTACATGATACAGTCTGGCTATCATTACACTCCAAAAGAGTAGAAATATGGCTATTACGATCTTATATCTCATAGAATCACCACGATCAGGAGATCAACAATAAGTGAATAGAGTAAAATATTATCTAACACAATACTATTGGTTTGAAAAATAAAGTCATAAGACAATAAAGATCCTAAATAGACTGCATCTATGAGTAATACACTTAATAGCGGTCTACAGACCCTACATTTACGAAAGTAAAGTAAAGAGTGATAAAAAAGAACATACACAAGCAATGACGAAATAAAGATCAGGAAAAAAGGTAAAGAGAGATTCACTTCAAGATTGATAAAATAGATGATCGCTACAAAAATATAACGTGTTTTTCCCTTTTCAATACCTTGTATTAAAAGATATCCCATAACCCCTATAAGCAATGGTAAAAAAACATAAATAGAGATGAGCATCGGGTAAAACACTATAAATAGAAGCAAAGATAACCAAATGAAAGAAAAATATAAAGATCTGTTTAATTTATCCATATATTATTACTCGATCCTTAGGACAATTTATAGACTAGAGCTATTTCATTGCATACAGGAAAGTGGATACATTTAATACAGTCAGCCCAAATTTTATGTTCATGTATCGCCTCTTTATTGATTTCACTAAAGCTAAGTTTTTCGAAGAAAGCAGGTAAATAGGTCAGAACAAGTACCTCTTCTTCTACACTTAATGCTTTTGCTTCTTCCAAAGTAAACTCAACAATTCTTTGTCCGATCTTTTGTCCACGGTATTTTTCATCTACAATGAGACTTCGTATCTCTGCAAGTCGTTTAGAATGCACATGAAGTGCTGCATAACCTACTAACCTTTCTCCATCTTTAGCAAGAACATAGGAACGTATATTTGTTGCAATTTCATCTTCACTACGATTCAGGATGACACCTAATTTTACTTCTGAAGCTACCAGTACTTGCATGGCAGAAATGTCACTCAGTTTTGCTTTTACAAGTTCTATCACTCTTTTGCCTCACCCTGCTTTTCAACTTCATCCTCTACACCAAAAATAGTTTGAAGTATCTCATAATGTACTCTATCATGTCCATTTTTCTTTAGATTTGAAACGGTAATAGAGCCTGGAAATTCTCTTTTGAGTTTGGCGCGTTCTTTTTGATTGAGCTTGTCTATCTTGGTAAAAACGGTCAAGTATTGCTGGTCGGGACGAATAAACTCTGAAATATACTCTTCTACATCATCATCGATCTTGGCATGAGGATGACGTGCATCACGCAGATGAATAAAAAGTCGTATGGAGACACGATGTTGTATGAACTCTACCAGGTTTTTCTGCCATACTTCTTTAAGTGTTTTAGAGACTTTTGCATATCCAAATCCAGGCAGATCCACAAAGCGGACAGGATAGCTTGTTTCGTTATATAAATAACGGGTTTCAAAAAAATTAATTAACTGTGTTTTACCCGGAGTAGCTGAACTCTTAGCCAGGTTCTTTCTTTGCGTAAGTGAATTAAGTGTAGAGCTTTTACCTACATTTGAACGGCCTAAAAAAACAACTTCACTCATATCTTCAGGTAAAGAGTCTGCAATGCTTTGCGCTGACTTGATAAACTCTGCTTCTACAACACGTGGTGTACTCATTTTTTATCCTCCATTTCAAAGATAAACTTTACCGGTTTTTTCTTATTTCCTTTAACATTCGCATTACCTGTTATCGTATCGAGTGTGATCTCATCACCATTGACATGACGTTTATTTATCAGGTCATCGATCACTGCTTTACCTATTAAAATATATAGTGATTTTGTAGGATAATAGGTCACTTTATCAGCACTGCCTTTATAAAAACTTTCCTTTTCTTTAAATTCAAAAGTCACTGAACCTATAGCTTCATACATTTTAGTTTCATTATTTTCATCAAAATAAACAATGACTTTATCTCCATGTAACCAACTTTTTAACTGTTTGATCTTTACATTACCGATAAAATGCACCTCTTTTTTCAGATCCTCTGCTTTCATAGAATCAGAAGTAACTTCTACTTTTTCAGCAAAAAGAGTTATGGAGATAGAAATAAGAAGTATAATTTTTAGAAATTTCAATAAAAAACCTTTGTTAAATATAAATATGATTATAGCATCATATTACTTTTCAGTCGTATAAACAACTGCATCAATTCTCTTTCCAAAAGCCTCTTTCTTTTGTGTATCATAACGCAATGTATATCCATGTATTATATTTTCATTCATGATAGCTGTGAAAGCAGACGTAATATTAAGAATTTTTGTTTTTTTATCATAAACAGCATGTTGGGCACTATAGTCAAAACCTTCTTTTTGATTGACTGTGATATTACCATCTAAATACAATTTCTCACCTTTATAGGTACCTTTTTTTGCACGAAGTAATTTTATATTTTTTGTATGATATTTGAGATTATGCAAAGTTAAAACTCCTGCATCACGTATACCATAGGTACCAAAAGATCTTCCCTTCATAGTAGCTGTATCAACTTCTATAAGTGTTGTATCGGTAAATTCCATCTCTTTGGTAAAAAGTTTTCCATCAGAAGACTTATGGGCAAACTTCACCATCAATGTTCCTGATAAAATAGCTACAATAAGTAGAATGATCAGCGTTTCTAATTTTAGTCCCATAGCTCCAAATACTTCTCTTCAAGCCCCTCTTTGATGATAAGCTGTTCTATCATCTCTCTGACAGCACCATCTCCGCCTTTTTTAGAGAGAATAACTGTTGCAATCTTATCTACATAGGCACTGGCATCTCTGGGAACAAATGATATTTTTGCTGATCTTAGCATCTGCAGATCATTTAGATCATCGCCAATAGCTGCAACATTTTCCATCGTTAGATCAAGTTTTTCTAAGAGTTCTTCCAGAACCTCTCTTTTATTGTGAATTCCCTGATAAAAATGTTCTATATGTAACTCTTTGGCACGGCGCGCTACGATACTAGAAGATCTACCAGTAATGATCGCTACTTGTTTGCCAAGCTTTCTCCAACTTGCAATTGCCAATCCGTCTTTGACATTAAACGACTTGATCTCATCCCCATCTTCACTATAAGTGATACGACTGTCTGTCATCGTTCCATCTACATCCAATACGATCAGTTCTATACTCACAGGACACCCTTTGTACTTGGGATACCGGCATTTTCATTGAGTGTAACTGCTCTACGCAATGCTACCGCAAGTGCTTTAAAGGCTCCCTCTATAATGTGATGCTTGTTCTTACCGCGGTTATAGATAAGATGAAGCGTAAGTGGCAGGTTAAAAGCAAAAGCTCTAAAAAATTCTTCTACCAACTCCACATCAAACTCCCCTACTTTTCCACCTATAGGAAGCTCATACACAAGAAAACCACGATTAGAGAGGTCTATATCACAAGTAATGCTTGCTTCATCCATCACTACCGTAGCATTACCAAAACGCTCTATGCTTTGCACAGGATAGATAGCTTTATTAAGCGCCTGTCCAATGACTATACCTACATCTTCCACAGAGTGATGGTCATCAATATGTGTATCTCCTGTACACTTCACTTCCAGGTCAATATGTGCATGTTTTGTAAAAGCTTCCAGCATATGGTCAAAAAAACCTACACCTGTATCTATTTTAGCCTCACCCTTACCATAAAGGTTTAGTTTGACTGAAATTTGTGTCTCTTTTGTCTCTCTTGTTACTTCTATCATTTTATACCTTCAATTTTATTTCGCAACCAGTTGCGTGAGCCTTCTGCTGAAGAAAACCCAGTGTTAACGCAGTATATGGGGCTTTGCTCCATACACGTTCTTTAATGGTCATCGTACAATGAATGCACCAGCTAGGTCATTACTGTTTTTAAAGTCTCTGGCTTCATCTTCAGATCCAAACCCCATAAGCCAGACACGATATAGAGGCGCTCCGTCCTCATCAGAGAATTTCTTGATGACAGTCTTGTATCTGGGATATAAGCTTGCATGCGTTCTTTTATAGGTTTGAGCTCCCTCATAACGTCTGAATGCACCCACTTGTACACCAAAGTTACTCAATCTTACACGTGTCTGTGTATGTGTACGTTTACGCTTTGCTATCGTAGCAGCAGACTGTACTTTACCTGCAAATCCAACTACTTGTATATCTACTTTGGCAATACCCATTCTATCCAGCCCTATCTCTTTACCTGCAGTGTAACTACAGTCAATAATACGTCCTCGTACAAAAGGACCTCTGTCATTGATCCGAACAATAGTACTTTTACCATTTTGAATATTTTTTACCTTTACCATGGTATCCATAGGCCACGTTTTATGTGCAGCTGTTCTGGCATGCATATTGTAGACTTCACCGTTACTGGTATGTTTTCCATGAAAATTCGGTCCATACCAACTGGAAATACCACGCATCTTTTGCCCCACTTCTACAAAAGTCGGATGATAACGTTTACCTCGTACATTATAAGAACGCATGGTTGATTTATGTCGTGCTGCACTTGTATGTTTGGTAGGCTTTATCACACCTTTACGCTTTTGGGAACACCCTGTAGTTAAAAAAGCCAGAGTAAGCATCACTATAAGAGTTAAAATAGCTATTGGTTTTTTCATTGAGCCTCTTCTATGGTATAAATATTAGACAATATTATCACTTTATTTGACTTTGTTTTTGCTTGAAGTCTTAACGCATACAATGGTCTTCAATGATGCTTTTCAACACGTCAGGATCAAGTGGTTTCATTGCATAATCATCCATACCTGCAGCAATATATTTTTCCTTCTCTCCAGGTAATGTATTTGCAGTGAGTGCAATGACGGGAACATGTTTTAAATGATGTTCCGCTTCATACGCCAAAATATTTTTGTTTGCTTCTATCCCATCCATAATTGGCATTTGAATATCCATAAATATAATATCATACTCATTTTCTTTATACATTTCAAATGCTTCTTTTCCATTAAAAGCCAGTGTAACATGCAAACCAAATTTTTCCAAAATAGTTTTTATAAGTTTACAGTTTATCTTATTGTCATCAACAGCCAGTGTTCGAAGCCCATGAAATACTTCTCTATTTTCCACTATATCAGAAGTAACTCTTTTCTCTTCCCTCTTCTCTCTTGCATTACTTAAAACCCTGATCGTTTTTGCTAAACTTACAGGCATTAAAACAACATCTGAAAAATGATGCTCTTCAGGATTGACACGAGGGATCAGATTACCATTTGTCAAAAGTACGGATTTACATTCAATCGATGCACACTGTTCCAATTCATTTGGCAACCTGGCATAATGATGATAAAATATCATAATATCAGGTAAAGATACAGGTTTGTCAGATTCAAAAAGTTCTTCATAATAATAAAAAGAAAAATCAGCACCCAGATGGCAAATATATGTTTCAAGATTTGTATCTAACTGACGTTTGATACTTCTTACAGGAAGTGCCAACCCTACCGAGATATCAGAAAAGTCTGGATATGCTTTGAATTCATGTTGTTTGTCTCTCTTTAAGGTGAGGGTAAAGAAGAAAACTGCACCTTCATTTTCTATACTCTCAACTTCCAATTTTCCACCCATTAACTTGACCATATTACTTGATATGCTCAATCCAAGTCCTGTACCGCCATATTTACGGCTTGTACTTGTAGTTGCCTGACTATATGCTTCAAATATATTATTTTTCTGCTCATCTGTAAGTCCTATGCCATCATCATGGACTGAAAACTTTATCTCTACTTTATCATCAGTACTGTGAACAGGCCGAACAAAAAGGTTTATCTTCCCGTAAGCATCAGTGAATTTAATAGCATTGCCTATAAGGTTTGTAAGTATTTGTGAAAGTTTTGTAGGATCACCTGTGAAATATTGTGGCAAAGAAGGATCAACCAGAAGTCCCAGTTCAATATCTTTTTGATCAGCCTGCTGAGCAAGAGATGCTACAGTTAGTTCTACAGTTTCAAAAATATTAAATGAGCTATGTTCCAGTTCCATCTTTTCTGCATTCATTTTAGATAGATCCAGAACATCATTTACAATAGATATAAGATTATGCGAAGAGTTCTCTATCAAAAAGATAAACTCTTTCTGATCTTCTGTTGCTCCCAACTCTTTAAGGAGTTTAGTAAAACCTATGATCCCATTCAGTGGTGTACGGATCTCATGCGACATAGTTGATAAAAATTGACTTTTTGCCTCCGCTTTATCTTCAATTTTCTTTCCCTTTTGATGCAAACGATGAAAACTCTTCTCAATATAACTATAAATATCTTCTCTTCGTTTTATATTTATAAACAGTTCATCTATATTTGAACTATGCATAGATAACTCATGAATATAATTTACAACTTTAAAGAGTGTTCTATCTTTTGCTTCTTCTTTTCTGTAAGTATGGAACATGTACCATAGGGAGAATAAACTTAACAATATCGTACCTAGAAACAATAGCAAAACCCATAGATCAGTGCGCTCATATTGTTGCCATGTCATATAAGTGAAATAAATACTTCCTATAAGCAATACTATAAGAGGCAACATACGTATAGACAGATCCAATAAACTTTTTTTCAATAGCATTCCCTTCCTATATCAATATCATCAGCTTAACATATAATATCTTATTTAGATACTTCATCAAATATCTTTTTACTTACCGGAATCACCAAAAAACTATCCAATTCAAGATTATTGTCCTCTAAATGATTGGAAATAATTATCTCATCCATATCTGCCTGATACAGTTTTGCAATGCTCTCTACTGTCTCTCCAAGCGCAACATAGTGTGAGATCAAATGAGGTTTAATAGACTTTTTCTTCTCTGGAAGTTTGTATCGTAAATAAAAAGCTACCATTTTTTCTTCCGGAATTGTTATCTTATACATAGGGTTTTTCTTAGGCACTATAGCATTTTTAAACTGTTTATTTAAGGCTACCAAACGTGATGGTTTCATCTCTATTAATTTAGCCAATTCTCTAAGCTTTGTACCGCCAAGTACCTCTACTTGCAAAATATCATTCGTAAATGAATTTTGCTCTGATCCAAAGTCGAGCGTTATACTTTCACCTATCATGGCTACAAGTAAGATCTTTTTAATATATTCTCTTGTTTCCAAAGGCAGATATTTATCTCTGTCATCCACTAGTATGGAGAGCTCATCACTACCCGCTTTTTTTATGGCTTTTTCCAGACGACCTTCACCACAGTTATATGCCATAGCTGCAAGATACCATTTTCCAAATTGACGATGAAGTTTATTCAAGTAGTTTATCGCTGCATTTGTAGAACTTACAGGATCACAACGCTCATCAAAAGTGTTGTACACTGAAAGGTTATAATGTTTTGCTGTTGCAGGCATAAACTGCCATAAACCTACCGCTTTTTTGGGTGAGACAATGGCAGGAGAGAAACCTGACTCAACCATAGAAAGATAGATGAAAAGATCAGAAAGCCCATCATCCATCAAGTATCCTTTCATCATAGGCAAAAGATCTTTACCTCTACTGAGAGAACGTGTATAAAATGCTTTTATCTTCTTTTCATTTTGCAATACAAATCGTTCAAAGTCAGCATCATAGATATAAGATTCATCTACACCAAACTCGGCAAATACATAACTATAACTTGGGTATTTATCTGTGATAGAGAGTGAAAAAGAGGTTGATGATACCAACATCATAAGTAAGATAATTTTTTTCAAACTCTTTTTCATATAATCCTCTTTAAATACCAAAAAGCTTAGCACTGTTTTGTGTAGTGATCTGTTCCATTTCAACTCTGGAGACAGAGCTGAGTTCAGACATTTTATCCGCCACAAAAGTCGTAAATGAAGGTTCATTACGCTCTCCACGGTGAGGGTGTGGTGTAAGATAAGGTGCATCGGTTTCTATAAGAAGTCTATCCTGGGGTATTTTAGGATACACATTGATAAGCTTCTTGGCATTTTTAAAAGTCAAAACACCACCGATCCCATAATAGAAATTATGTTTTGCTAGCTTAAGTAAGGATTCATCTGCATTATAGCAATGTAAAACACCCCCCTCTTTCCCTGCGTATTTTTCCAACAACTCCAAACAATCTGCACTTGACTCTCTTATATGTATGATCAGCGGTTTCTGCAACTCTTTTGCCCAAAGTACTTGATCGATAAAAATTTCTTTTTGCAGTTTTTTTTCAGCATCTATCTCTTCTTGGTTTTCAGGTAACCTATAATAGTCCAGTCCACACTCACCTATGGCTACACATTTTGGATGCTTCACAAATTTTTCAAGGTAACTTCTGTCATAATTTTGGGCATCATAAGGATGTACGCCTACTGCAAAGTAGACTGAATCATACTGTTGTGATATCTCGACTGCTCTTTCCAAACTCTTAGGATCTGCACCGGGGATAATGAACTTCTCCACACCCTCTTGTCTGGCATTTTCCAAAATCTCATCAAGATCATCATTATATCTTGCATCATCTAAGTGGCAATGTGTATCTACTATCATCTCTGCCCTATATTTTTTAATTATATTATAACAAAATTCTTATATTTTATACAGTTTATAAACCTTATTCTAATCTGAAATAAGTTATAGTTATTTGATTATTAACTAAAAAGGATATCTCTATGACTGCTTGGCTCATCACTTCTATTTTTATTATCATACTCAGTATTGTCATATATATCGAATATAAAAATAAAAAAAAGATCCGTTTAAAAGATCAGAAAGATACAAAGGAAACAACTCCGCCTTCTACTCCTTCACCTGAAAAAGAGATAAAACCCACAGAAGAAAAAAAGCAGACTAAACTACTTGAAGAAAAACCAGATGAAGATACTTTAGAAGAAAAATTCATACCTAAAGTTGAAGAGACAAAACCAGTTGAATTGCCTGAAGTTAAAGAGGTAAAACCAGTTGAACTGCCTAAAGTTGAAGAAGCAGAACCTATTCATTTGCCTGAAGCGAACTATCCTAGCTTTGATCATTCTCGTCTTATTGATATGGGGCTTTCAGAGGAAGATGCCAAAGAGTTTGTAAGAGAACTTATCTTACAGATCCAAACACAATTACCGCTCATCAAGGAAGCACTGGATATATCTGACTTTCATAGGATGGAAGAACTTATACATAGCATCAAAGGTTCAGCAACAAACCTTGGTACAGGTGGTATTTCAGACCTTATAGTTGACTACGATACCTACCTTAAAACAGGTACGGAACTAGCAATAGTAGAAGCCTATTTTGAACATTTAAACCATTATTATGAAAAGCTAAAAGAGCAATACTCCTAAATTCTTAATCTCTTCGCAAATTCAAGAGCCTGTGAAGTTGGATTTTCTCCAGCGATAATACGGGCTATTTCCTGTACCCTGCCCTCATCATTCAGTATTTCAACCTTGCTTAACATCCCTTCTTTTGTCACTACTATATGTTGATCAGCCTGAGCAGAGAGATGGGGTTGATGTGAGATAGCAAATATCTGATACACACTTGAAAGTTTAGCTATCATCGTAGCAATAGCGATAGATTCATCGCCACTTACATTGGCATCTATCTCATCAAGTATAAGTACACCTTGACTTTGACTTTTATTATTTATACTTACAGCCATCAGTGCCAAACGAACACGGTTGAATTCTCCACCACTGAGTGTAGCCATTTTTGAGCTGCCTAGTGTTACTTCTATTTTATCTATACCTCTTTCATCTAAAGAGATCGATTCAAAAACAAATGAAAGTGCCGGTAATTTAAGTGTTTCAAGATATTCTCTCAACAGACTTTCAAATACTAAGGCTTCCTGCTGTCGTGACTGAGAAAGCCTGCTCCCAATAATAGTAAGTTCAGTGAACTCCAGTGCCAAAAAGGACTCTAACATACTTTTATCTTGCTCTATATTTTGATAACCTGAAAGCTCTTCTTTTTTAGCTTCTTTATACGCCAAAGCCTCTTCTATAGAACCATAACGATTTTTAAGTGTAGTTAAGTCACTTAAACGATCCAATACTTCTTCTACATTTACCTCTTCCAACTCATCGGCCAATGTTTCTGTATCTTCAAAGTCTGCTCTTAGCTGATTCATCATTTCTGAAAAAACCGTTGCATCTTTATCTAAAAGACGATACACCTCTTCCACGCTTCCTTCATAAGCAAATATCTCAGAAGCACCACTCAAAGCATCTTTTATCTTATCTATACGGGAAAGCTGTTGCTTGACCTTAAGTAATTCCTCTTCTTCATTGGGCAAAGGATTGATACGTTCTATTTTTTCTATTTCATAAGTAACAAACTCTATCAGTTCTGCGAGTTTTGCTTCATCTTCTTTTATCTTTGCAAGTTGGGCTGCTTTGGTTTTATAATTTACATAACGTTTTTTATACTCTTTAAGAGATTTTTTAT
Organism: Campylobacterota bacterium; assembly: GCA_034722695.1. Taxonomy (GTDB): domain Bacteria; phylum Campylobacterota; class Campylobacteria; order Campylobacterales; family Sulfurovaceae; genus Sulfurovum. Next base: position 3,397 of record JAYEOF010000192.1, on the reverse strand, counting down.
AGTTTTTATCTTTAGCTACCAGACTACTGTCTATCATTTCAAGAAGTGACTCTGAGTCAAAACCTCCTTTGTCACGTACAGAAAGATATTTTACATAAGGAGAAAAGAGTTCAGCCAGTGCTTTCTTAGAGATATTTTGTCCCTCTATAAAGTAACGAAGTTTCTCTTTTTTAAGTGTTTTGATTGTCAGATCATCTTCAAGCTCATAAGCATCACTTTGCAATTGAGAAGGTCTAGCCAAATTCACTTCACATAAAGATGCTGCTCCTTGCGTAGCATGTCCAAAACTGGAGAGTATGGCAGACATAAGTACTGACTTTCCTGCACCACTTGGTCCGGTAAGTACGACCAGTCCTTTATCAAACTCCAACTCAACTTCATCGAAAGTAACAAGTTCACGGAGGTATAGACGTGCTATCAATGCTTATCACCCCACGAAAGCTTCTCTCTTAACACGGAAAAGTAATTACGCTCTTTTCTATGTAAAAGTTTTGCACCTGTTTTTGCGCCTTGTATCCTCAAGACATCTCCTTCATGCATTTCATAATGATCCTGCCCGTCTATCACAGCTATGACTTTTTCACTTGGAGAACTCAGCTCGATGGTAAAGTCAGTAGGCACTATCAAAGGCCTCTGATTTGTAAGTGAGTGAGCAGAAACAGCTGTCATGATAAAAGCCTGCGTAAGAGGATACATGACCGGTCCACCCGCTGCCAAATTATATGCAGTTGAACCTGTAGGCGTAGAGATAATAAGCCCGTCTCCCCTGTAGGTATTAAACCACTCTCCGTCTATCGACGCATTTATCCTTACCATTTTAGAGATGACCGGACGCGTAAGCACTACATCATTGAATGCAAAAAATGGCTGTTTGCTTCCCGCTTTTGTTGTGATGCAACCTTCCATCATCATACGATTATCTATACGATATTCACCTTCCAGCAATTGATCTAAAAAATGACTCACATCATCGATCGTAATATCTGCCAAAAACCCAAGAGTCCCTGCATTGATACCCAAAACAGGTTTATCAAAACCATAACTTCGTCGCACTAAGGAAAGCAGTGTACCATCTCCGCCAAGCGAAACAAGGAAGTCTGATTCTTCACACATCTTCTCAAAAGGAAAGCCCTCCAACCCTATCATCTCTGCAGAGTTTTCACTAATCAAAACAGCGATTCCTTTAGCTTCAAACTGTGCTTTTATCTTCTCATACAAAGGTTTGATCTCTGGCGCTTCAGGTTTAAGTATGAATCCTGCTGTTTTGATCTGTGCTAATTTTTCCAAAGTATGATACTCCGTTTATTTAATTAGTGTTAGATTAACATAAATGTACTTTATATTTTGTTTTCATGTCAAATTGCGCCCTGACCAAAGGGAGGAAGTGCCCTTGGGGTGCATATTTTTAAGTGTTGAATTCAACCCTAAACAATTTTTAGCTATAATCGCGTCATTATAAACAGATAGGATAGTTGATGAGAACACATTATTGTGCAGAAATAAATGAACAACATATCGGTGAAGAAGTCACTGTAGCAGGTTGGGTTGCCAGCCGTCGAGACCATGGTGGGGTTATCTTTATAGACCTTAGAGACAAAGATCAAGTCGTACAACTTGTATGTGATCCCGCAGACAATGCGGATGCACACAAACAAGCTGAAGACATTAGAGACCAGTTTGTTGTTATAGCAACAGGTAAAATACGTGCCAGAGGTGAAGGACTTGAAAACCCTAACCTCAAAACTGGTAAAGTTGAAATGGTCGTGGACAAACTTGTCATAGAGAACCGTTCAAAGCCTATGCCTTTTGAGCTGAATGATGAGAAAGTAAATGAAGAGATCAAACTCAAGTACCGTTACTTAGAGCTTAGAACACAAAAGTCTTACGATATCTTCAAACTTCGTTCAAAAGCAACCATTGCAACAAGAAATGCGCTTGATGAGCTTGGCTTCCTGGAAGTTGAGACACCTATCATTACTAAGTCTACACCGGAAGGTGCAAGAGATTACCTTGTGCCAAGTCGTGTACATGGCGGTGAGTTCTATGCACTTCCACAGTCTCCACAACTTTTCAAACAACTTCTTATGGTAGGTGGTTTTGACAAATATTTCCAGATCGCCAAATGTTTCAGAGATGAAGACTTAAGAGCAGACAGACAACCGGAATTTACTCAGATAGATGTTGAGATGTCTTTCTGTGACCAGGAAGATGTCATCACAGTAGCAGAGAAACTCATTTCTGATGTATTTATCAAATGTGGTTTTGATGTGCCAACCAAATTTAACCGTATGACACATGCCAATGCTATGGAAAAATATGGTTCAGACAAGCCGGATATGCGTTATGATCTGGCAATGGTAGATGTAATAGATATCTTTGAAAGATGTGATAATGAGATCTTCTCAAGCATCGCGAAAACTCCTAAGAAAAACCGTATCAAAGCACTTAAAGTACCAAAAGGTGACGAGATCTTCTCAAAACGCCAAATGAAAGGTTTTGAAGAGTATGTACGTAAATTCGGTGCATCCGGTCTTGGGTACTTCCAGATGAAAGAAGATGGTCTCAAAGGACCTTTGACCAAATTCTTCACAGAAGATGACATCCAGGCTATCATCGACAGATGTGAACTTGAAGTAGGTGATGCAGTCTTCTTTGGTGCAGGTGACAAAAAACTTGTATGGGATTATATGGGTCGTTTCCGTATCTATCTTGCAGAAATGATGGAGATCATCCCTAAAGATACTTTTGAGTTCTTATGGGTCATGGACTTCCCAATGTTTGAAGTAGATGAAGGTAAAATAAAAGCACTTCACCATCCGTTTACACAGCCTAAAACTTCAGAAAATGGGACTATAGACTATGAAGATATCGAAGATATCGAGTCTATCGCCTATGATATTGTACTGAACGGTACAGAGCTTGGCGGTGGGTCTATCCGTATCCATAAAGAAGAGATGCAGGCAGAGATATTTAAACTGCTTGGCATCGATGAAGAAGAGGCACAGGAGAAGTTTGGTTTCTTGCTTGAAGCACTCAAATTCGGTGCACCGCCACACGGTGGTTTTGCACTGGGTCTTGACAGACTTATCATGATCATGACAGGGTCAAGCAGTATCCGTGAAGTGATCGCCTTCCCTAAAACACAAAAAGCACAGTGTCTTCTTACTCAGGCACCAAGTGAAGTAGATGGCGAACAGCTTAAAGACTTAAGTCTTAGAATTAGACAACAAACACCAACAGCATAAAGGAAATATTATGAAAAAACTATTCTTAATCATCGGAGCACCAGGCTCAGGAAAAACAACAGATGCAAGCATCATCGCTGAAAAAAATGACAATATCGTACACTACTCTACAGGTGATATGCTAAGAGAAGAAGTTGGAAGCGGATCTGATC